>DATLFW010000062.1:0-3158 GCA_035540775.1 Acidimicrobiia bacterium | reverse complement strand
CTCATCGACTCGACCGTGAGGACGACGAGCCCCGCCCACGACGCCAGCGTCACACCGAGCCCGACCCATCCGGCCCAGCTCTCCAGCGCCCCCGCCCAGACGAACACGGCGGTGGCGACCGCCTGCCAGACGATGTGCTGTGGCGCCAGCTCGATGGTGAGCCACGAGGCGAAGAACGCCGGCAGCATTGCCGGCGGGAACCGCACGGGGCGGAGAGCGTTCAGCGTGTAGGCGGCGCCGTAGAGGCTGACGAGGAGGAAGAGGACGCCCGTGTCCACGACTACTCGGTCACCTCCGCCACACCTTCGACCGCCGCCTCCGAATTCTCGCCGTCATCCGCGGGCACCGCACCGCTGTCGGCGGCCGCGGCCTTCTGCAACTCCTCGAAGGCCTGCGGGATCAGCCCCGCCATCTCCCAGACGTCGGGGATGACGTCAGGGCAGGCGTGCAGCCCGAAGCCCACCGAGTCGAGGTAGCTGAGGACGGTGACGTTGAGACCCGCACCCTCGAAGATCGGGCCGAGGGGGCTGAGCGCCACCAACTTGGCGCCGCCGAAGTAGAGCGGGAACGGCGGGCCGGGCACGTTCGAAATGACGAGGTTGTGGATGGGCGCGTGGCGCTCGGCCAGCTTCATCCGGGAGTAGAGGCGGAAGGCGTAGCCGAGGTTCGGCCCGGAGAACTCTGCCCAGTTGCGAAGGAAGGAAGCACCGATGGCCTGGTGCTCCTCCTTGGCGGCCCGGCTCACCTTGTTGATCTCGCGCACCCGCTCGACCGGATCGTCGATGTCGGTGGCGAGCGAGGCGAACATCGCCGACACCTGGTTGACGCCCTCCCCGTCGTCGCCGACGCCGTGCATCGAGACGGGGCAGGCGGCGATGAGCGGCTTGTCGACGACCTCGCCCCGCTCCTCCAGGTAGCGGCGCAGGGCACCGCCGCACACGGCGAGGACGATGTCGTTCACGGTGCAGCCGAGGAGGTCCTTTACCTTCTTCACCTCGTCGAGCGGGATCGACGAGAAACCGACCGAGCGGCGGGGCGTGATGGCGCCGTTGAACGACGTCCGGGGAGCGGTGAACGGCGTCGGCATGCCGCCTCCGCCACCGCGGCGCCGGCGGGCAACGTTGACGACGGCCTCGCCGGTGTCGCGGACGGCCCGGACGAACTGGAGCGGCCGGCGCAGCCGGGACCGCACGGCGTAGCCCACCAGTTCGAAGTCGGACGGGACGTGCTCGCCCTCGGGGAGCTCCGGGACGGGCGGCGCCTCGGTCTCGGGCTCCAGGTCGAAGAGGTGGACCATCAGGTTGGCCCCGGTGACGCCGTCGATGGTGGCGTGGTGCATCTTCGCGATGAGGGCGACGTACCCGTTTTCCAGCCCGTCGACGACCCACATCTCCCACAGCGGCTTGTTGCGGTCCAGCGGGATGCTCAGGATCTCGCCGGCCAGCTCCGCCAGTTCTTCCATGCCACCCGGCGAGGGCGCGCCGATCCGCTTGACGTGACGCCGCAGGTCGAAGTGCGGGTCCTCGATCCAGACGGGGTGGTGCAGGTTGAACGGCACGCGCACGGGGCGGCGCCGGAACTCCTTGTGCGGCACCAGGCGCCGGTTGACCTGGTCGCAGACCCACTCGAACGAGCCGTCGCCCGACGAGGAGGTCGAGGGGTCGAACACCATGATCCCGCCGACGTGGAGATGGGTCGAGGGCGTCTCGAAGTAGAGGAACGAGGCGTCCAAACCTGACAGGCGTTCCATGGATCTCCCTTTCAGAGAGGACCCTGACGTGACCCCGCCTCACATTGTGGCGGAAACCTCTCCTCGACTCCCCCTCCGGCCCACGTACAGGAGTCCGGCCCAGCTGGCCCCCAACGCTGCGAATGCCATGTGTGACCAGAACTCAGCCTGCATGGCGCCCTTCGACACTTCATGCCCGTCGCGGATGAAGAATCGCACCTGGTCGTCGAAGTACACGCTGACGCCGCGCCATCGATCGGCGGCGGCGTCGACCGCGACCTGTTCCCAATGAAGGTCCAATCCCGTCGCAACCCCACCGAGGAGGGCAGCCGCGAGAAGGAGAATCCTGACGAGAGCGTCGGACCGGCTCCCCGAACCGCCCCCGAGGGCGACGACGACGAGACCGACCAGCCCGCAGAGAGCGCCATAGGCAGCGACTCGGTGGACAACCGGGATGATGGCAAGACCGGGCTCGTAGGCGATGGCCAGCCAGATCCCGGTCGCCAACAGCATCGTGGCGCACACCAGAGTGAACCGGGCCGCCCATCCCATGTGCGCACCTTACGGGTTCGTGTGCGTGCCACGTCGCGTATAGCGCGACGCCATACGCACACGACGTCAGGGTGCTGGGACCTCCACCACCGTCGCCGCGCCCATCCCGCCGCCGGCGCAGAGGGAGGCCACGCCGAAGCCGCCGCCGCGGCGGCGCAGTTCGTGGATGAGGGTGACGAGGATCCGCGCCCCCGAGCACGCCACCGGGTGCCCGAGGCCGACGGCACCTCCGTTGACGTTGACGATGTCGGGGTCGATGTCGAGCACCTTGGCAGTCGCCACCGTCATGGAGGCGAACGCCTCGTTGACCTCGACCAGCTTCACGTCGTCGAGCGAAATCCCGGCCCGCTTCAGGGCCTTGGGGATGGCGAGCGTCGGGGCGATCCCGGTGTCGCGGGGCGGGACGCCGACGGCGGCCCACGACCGGACGTAGGCGAGGGGCTGGAGGCCGCGCTCGTCGGCGTAGCGGGCGTCGGCCAGGACGAGAGCGGCAGCGCCGTCGTTGATGGGCGACGAGTTGCCGGCGGTCACCGTTCCGTCGGGGCCGGTGAGGGGCCGCAGCGACGCCAGCTTCTCGAGCGAGGTGTCGCGGCGCGGGTGCTCGTCGACCTCGAAGGTCAACGGGTCGGCCTTGTACTGCGGCACCTGCACCGGGACGATCTCTTCCGCGAAGCGCCCCTCGTCGGTGGCGGCGATCGCCTTCATGTGGGAGCCGTACGACCACTCGTCCTGCTGCTCGCGGCTGATGCCGACCTTCTTCGCCGTGTTCTCCCCGACCGTGATCATCATGTTCATGTTCGGCGCTTCGGCCGTGTCGGGGTGACTGGGCGACAGCCACTGCGTCATGTGCCCGTAGGGCGTCGGCGACTTGAGGTAG
>DATLFW010000061.1:0-2364 GCA_035540775.1 Acidimicrobiia bacterium | reverse complement strand
ACGTCATCGCGACCGTCGAGGATTCAGCGCCCGTCGCCGGGCGCAACCTCCACCCGGTCGCCTGGTGGGCGTGGGGGCTGCTCGTCGGCGCCGCCGCGCTCCGGATCCGCAACCCGCTCCTCACGGGCCTGCTCGTGGCCTCGATCTGGGTCGTCGTGGCGGCCCGTCGCCCGTCCGCCCCGTGGAGCCGCTCGTTCGGCCTGTTCGTGCGGGTCGGTGTCTTCGTGGTCGCCGTGCGCGTCGTCCTCCAGATGGTGTTCGGCGCCCGCCTCCCCGGCCGGGTGCTGTTCACGCTCCCCGAGGCCGACCTGCCCGACTGGGCGGCGGGCGTCGCTCTCGGTGGCCCCGTGACGGCGGAGAGCCTCGTCGGTGCCGTGTACGCGAGCCTCCCGCTTCTCGGGCTCCTGGCCGCCGTCGGGGCCGCCAACTCCCTCGCCGACCCGTACCGCCTGCTCCGCACGCTCCCGGCCGCCCTCCACGAAGCCGGCGTCGCCGTCTCGGTCGCCCTGCTGGTCGCCCCGCAGGCGGTCGTGTCCGCCGGTGAAGTCCGGGAAGCCCGCCGCCTCCGTGGCCGGCCCATCAACGGCTGGTCGGGGCTTCGGGGGACGGCCCTCCCCGTTCTCGAGGGCGCCCTCGACCGTTCCGTCGCCCTCGCCGCCTCCATGGACAGTCGCGGTTTCGGGCGGCCCGGCGCCGCCACCGATCCCCGCCGCCTCCGACGGGCGCGGGCGGCGTCCGCCGCCGGGCTCCTCGCCGTCGCCGTCGCCACGTACGGGGTGCTCGACGCGGGCACGCCGGGGGTCCTCGGAGTTCCCCTCATGGTCGTGGGCGCCGCGCTGCTCGTCACCGCCCTCGCCGCACACGGCCGGGGCGGGGGCCGGACCCGGTATCGCCCCGATCCCTGGCGGTGGGAAGCGTGGGCCACGGTGGGGAGCGGCGTGCTCGTGCTCGCGGTCGTGGTCGGCGCTGGAAGCGACGGAGGCGCCCTCGACGCACCGCGGGGTCTTGCCTGGCCGTCATTGGCGGTCGTGCCGGCCGTGGCGGTCGTCGCCGCTGCCCTCCCCGCCTGGCTGACGCCGGAGCCTGCGGCGTGATCCGCTTCGACGGTGTCACCGTGACGTACGAACAGGCGACGGCGCCGGCGATCGCCGACGTGTCGCTCGTCGTCGCCGAGGGCGAGCTGTGCCTGGTGGCGGGGCCGACCGGCTCCGGGAAGTCGACCCTGCTCGGCACCGTCAACGGCCTGGTGCCGTGGTTCACGGGGGGACGCCTCGACGGGCGGGTGACGGTGGCCGGGCGCGACACCAGCGCGCACCGCCCGCGAGACCTCGCCGACGTCGTGGGCGTGGTGGGCCAGAACCCCGCCGCCCGGTTCGTGGCCGCCACCGTGGAGGACGAGATCGCCTACACGATGGAGAACCTGGGGGTCGCCCCCGACGTGATGCGACGGCGAGTGGAAGAGGCGGTCGACCTCCTCGGACTGCACGCCGTGCGTCGCCGCGCCGTCACCACGCTCTCGTCAGGGGAGCAGCAGCGCGTCGCCATCGCCTCCGTCCTCGTCACGACGCCGCAGGTGCTCGTGCTCGACGAGCCCACGTCTGCCCTCGACCCAGGCGCCGCCGAGGACGTGCTGGGGGCCCTCACCCGCCTCGTCCACGACCTCGGACTCACGCTGATCGTCGCCGAGCACCGCCTCGAGCGGGTCGTGCAGTACGCCGACCGGGTCGTCACGGTGGAGGCGGGCAGGGTGGCCGACGGGGCGCCAGCTGCCATGATGGCCCGCTCCCCCGTCGTCCCCCCGGTGGTCGAACTCGGTCGCCTGGCGGGGTGGTCGCCCCTCCCGCTGTCGGTGCGCGACGCCCGCCGCGCCGCGGCCGAGTGGCGGACCACGCTCCCCGCGCCTCCCGCACCTGCTGCTCCTCACTCACGCGGGGAACGGCTGGCCGACGTCGCCGGCCTCGATGCCCGGTACGGACCCGTGACGGCGTTGCGGGGCGTCGACCTCGACGTCCACCGCGGCGAGGTCGTGGCGCTGATGGGGCGCAACGGCGCCGGAAAGTCGACGCTGCTCCGCCACCTCGCCGGCCTCGCTCGTCCCGTCGCGGGACGCGCGCTCGTCGGCGGCGACGCGCCGGCCGCCCTCGCCCCGAAGACCCTCGTCCGCCGGGTGGCGCTGGTGCCGGCCGACCCCGCACAGGTCCTCTACGCGTCCAGCGTCGACGAGGAATGCGCAGCGGCCGATCGCGACGCCGATCTCCCCGCCGGAACGACGGCGGCCGCGGTCGAGTGCGTCCTGGGGCGCATCGACGGCAGCGCCCATCCCCGCGACCTCTCGGAGGGCCAGCGCCTCGGACTCGCCCTCGG
>DATLFW010000060.1:0-4419 GCA_035540775.1 Acidimicrobiia bacterium | reverse complement strand
ACCCGAGACACGTCAGCACGAACGAGCCGGCGTCGATCTCGTGACCGTCGACGGTCATCGGCTCGAGCGTGATGCGCCGCGTGAACTGGACGGGGCTGTCGTAGCGCAGCAGTTCCTCGACGGCGTTGACGTCGAGCGACGGGTCGTCGCGCAGCTCGGTGAGGCGGTCTGGATGGCGGAGCAGCGCCATCACCCCGTTGCCGATCAGGTTCACCGTGGTCTCGTGCCCGGCGATGTAGAGCAGGATCACGTTGTCGAGGAGTTCGGCCTCGCTCAGCACGTCGCCCTCGTCCTCGGCGTGGATCAGGCCGGTGAGCAAGTCGTCGCCGGGCGAGCGCCGCTTGTCGGCGATGACGCCACGCAGATACGCCGTCATCTGATCGGACGCTTCGACGGCCGCCCGGATCTCGTCGGGGCTCAGCACGGGATCGAGCGTCCCGGCCAGGCGGTGCGACCAGTCGCGCAACGAGTCGCGGTCGCCCCGGGGCATCCCGAGCATCTCCGAGATGACCGTCACCGGGAGCGGGAAGGCGAGGTCGGCGATGACGTCCATCTCGCCTTCGGCGTCGACCAGATCGAGGTATTCGTGCACGATCCTGCGAGCCCGGTCACGGAGATCCTGGACCGTCCGGGGCGTGAACGCCTTCGACATCAGGCGGCGCAGCCGCGTGTGGTCGGGCGGGTCGATGTTGAGGATGGCGTGCCGGCCCCGCTCGTTCCGAGCCGCCATCGCCTCGGGGCCGAGGACCGCCTCGAACATGTCGAGGCGGGCGGTCGGGGTGGCGTTGGCGATGTCGACGCTGAGGGCCGGATTCTGGATGACCTCGCGGACGTCGTCGTGGCGGAACAGGAACCACGGCCCGAGGGCGCTGTGGTGGACCGGTTCCTCGGCGCGCAGCCGGGCGTACTGCTCGTACGGGCTCTCCGCGAACCCCGCCTCGAACGGGTTGAAGGCGACCGGCTGGGCGGTGGCCCCCGTCATGTCAGGTCCAGCCGAGCGCGGCGCCGGCGGCGAGACCGACGATGAACAGGGCGCCTGCCCTCCGGGTGTGCACGAAGGCGAGGGCGGCGAACCACAGCGGCCAGATGGGCCACCGCCTCGGCGGCTCGGCGGGCCGCGGCTGTGCAAACGCCGACCACACCTTGCGCAGGGCGGTGACGCCGAGGAGGGCGACGAGCGTCGTGGCCGGCAGCCAGTCGAGCACCACGAGCAGGGCGATACCGGGGTAGAAGGCGGCCATCATCACCTGCGTCGCCCGCCGGGCCCGCGCCTCCCCGAGGATGACGGGCAGCGTCCGGGTGCCGTCTCGCTCGTCCCACTCCAGCTTGTCGATGTGCTTGCCCATGAGCACCGCCGTCGACAGCAGCGCGTACGGGATGGAGACGGCGATCACCGGCCACGTCACCTCGCCGGTGGCGGCGTAGTAGGTGCCCCCCACCATGAGCGGGCCCCACACGACGAGCACCGTCGGCTCCCCGAGACCGCGCTTCTTCAGGCGGAGCGGGGGTGACGTGTAGGCGACGGAGAGGAAGAACCCGGCCAGGGCGAAGGCGACCACGGGCCAGCCACGGGCGGCGAAGAGGGCGAGCATGATCGCCAGGTCGGCCACGTTCACGACGAGGGCGATGGCGAGCAGGCCCTTCTTGGTGACGAGGCCTGAGAGCACCGGATGCGGGGCGTAGAGCGCCCTCGGGTAGTCGTCGGTGTCGGTGCCGACCTGCATGTCGGCCAGGTCGTTCATGAGGTTGTTGGACACGTGGGCCAGGACGATGCCCAGGAGGGCGAGCGCCAGCCACCCGGTATGGAGGTCGGGGTGCCCGACAGCGAGGAGGGCGGCGACGATTCCCGACGTGAGGGTCATGGGAAGGACGGCCGCCCGGGTGAGGACGAGCCACTTCGTCACCCCGTCGACCCGCCCGTGCTCGGGGAGGTTGCCGGTGGAGAGGGCCTCCTTCCAGTTCGCAAGGAGGTTGGTGCGGGCGGGAGCGGCCGCGCTGCCCGCGGCGCCGCGTTCGGGAACCGTCTGGGTCATGCCGCCGAGCCTAGGCGTGTGCATGCCCGGTCGCGCCATGCGCGGGGCGGCACGCACGGGCGACGGCGGCAGGTAACGTCGGCTCCCGATGACCGACGAGTCGTGGAAGGCAGAAGTCGAGGAACTGGCTCGGCGCACCGAACTCGCCCAGCGGATGGGCGGCCCCGAGAAGGTGGCCCGCCAGCACGAGGGTGGGAAGCTCACCGTGCGGGAGCGGATCGATGCCCTCCTCGACGCCGGCTCGTTCCGGGAGATCGGCGCCTTGGCGGGGCGAGCCGACTACGACGGCAACCGCCTCGCCGACTTCATGCCCGCCAACTTCGTGATGGGTCGCGGTCGCATCGAGGGCCGTCCCGTCGTCGTCGGCGGTGACGACTTCACGGTGCGGGGCGGGGCCGCCGACGCCTCCATCTTCCGTAAGCAGGTGCTCGCCGAGCAGCTCGCCAACGAACTGCGCATCCCGATCGTCCGCCTCGTCGACGGGACCGGCGGGGGCGGGTCGGTGAAGTCGCTCGACACGATGGGGCGGACCTACGTGCCCTTCAACCCGGGATGGGAATGGGTCGTCGCCAACCTCGCCACCGTGCCGGTGGTGTCGTTGGCGCTCGGCTCGGTCGCGGGGCTGGGCGCCGCCCGGGTCGTTTCGAGCCACTACTCGGTCATGGTCCGGGGGACCTCGCAGGTGTTCGTGGCCGGACCTCCGGTCGTGGCCCGGCTCGGCGAGCACGTCGACAAGGAGGAACTGGGCGGGAGCCACATCCACGCCCGCAACGGCGCCGTCGACGACGAGGTGGCGAGCGAGGAGGAGGCGTTCGAGGTGGCGCGCCGGTTCCTCTCGTACCTGCCCCCGTCGGTCGACGACGTGCCGCCCCGGGCAGAGCCGCACGACGACGCCGGGCGGCGCGACGAGTGGCTCCTCTCGGCGATCCCGAAGGATCGGCGGAAGGTCTACAGGGTTCGCCCGATCATCGAGTCGGTGGTCGACGCCGGGTCGTTCCTCGAGACGGGCCGGCTGTGGGGGCGCTCGGCAGTGACGGGGCTCGCCCGACTCGACGGATGGCCGGTCGGGATCCTCGCCAACGACCCCTACTTCTACGGCGGCGGCTGGACGGCCGACGCCGCCCGTAAGGTGGAGCGTTTCCTCGATCTGGCCGAGACGTTCCACCTTCCCGTCGTGCACCTCGTCGACAACCCCGGCTTCGTGATCGGGACGGAATCGGAGCGGGCGGGCACCATCCGGCACGGCGCCCGGACCCTCGCCGCCATCTACCAGGCCACCGTGCCGTGGTGCTCGGTCATCCTCCGGAAGGTCTTCGGGGTGGCGGGGGCGGCCCACACCAACGCCGCCCGCGCGATCTACCGCTACGCCTGGCCGTCGGGCGACTGGGGCTCGCTCCCCCTCGAGGGCGGCATCGAGGCGGCGTTCAAGGCACAGCTCGAGGCCGCCGACGACCCCGACGCCCTGCGAGCCGAGATCGAGGAGCGGCTGAACCTCGTGCGGTCCCCCTTCCGCACCGCCGAAGCGTTCATGATCGAGGACATCATCGATCCGCGCGACACTCGCCCCTTGTTATGCGAGTTCGCCGGACTGGCGGCGCCGCTGCGCCGCCCCGGGCCGTCCGCCCGGCCGATGCGCCCCTAATGCTGTCCTGACGACCGCAACGAGCAGATCCGACAACCCACCGGCACGAGACCAGGAGGCAACCGTGTCCAACCCGCAGGTCGGGATCCTCATGGGATCCCCGAACGACTGGCCGACCGTCAAGAAGGGGGCCGACGTCCTCGACGAACTGGGCATCGCCTACGAGGCCCGGGTCCTCTCGGCACATCGCACGCCCGACGCCGTCCACGCCTACGCGACGGAGGCGGCCGACCGTGGCATCAAGGTCCTGGTGGGCTGCGCCGGGATGGCCGCCCACCTGGCCGGCGTGTTGGCGGCCGTGAGCAACCTGCCCGTGATCGGCGTTCCGCTTTCCGGGGGCGTGGCCGACGGGCTCGACGCCCTGCTTGCGACGGTGCAGATGCCCAAGGGCATCCCCGTGGCGACGGTGGCCGTCGACGGCACCCAGAACGCCGCCTGGCTCGCGGCCCGCATCATCGCGGTCGCCGACCCCGACGTCGCCAAACGCCTCCAGCAAGCCCGGGAAGACGAGCGGCGCCGCATGGAGGACGCCGACGCCAAGCTCCAGGGCGAACTCGGCGGGTAGACGCTGCGGTTTCTGGAGCAAGTTCTTGGTCTCTCCGACTCGGAACTTGCTCCAGATTCCCGGCCGCGGCCGTACGCTGGCCGCATGTGCCGCAACATCACGACGCTCCGGGGACTCGAACCGGCCGCCACGCCCGAAGAGGCGTGGCGGCCGGTTCGAGTCCCCGGAGCGTCGTGATG
>DATLFW010000059.1:0-2545 GCA_035540775.1 Acidimicrobiia bacterium | reverse complement strand
CCCTGAATGGCCTCGGCGAAGTTGACCGTCGTCCACCGCGTGGTCGGGGCGGTCGTCATGTGCACGGGGTTGGGTGCTTCGCTCACACCAGTCGTTCGATGATCGTGACGTTGGCCTGGCCGCCGCCCTCGCACATCGTCTGGAGACCCCAGCGCCCACCGGTGCGCTCCAGTTCGTGCAGCAGCGTCGTCATGAGACGGGTGCCGGTGGCGCCGATGGGGTGGCCGAGGGCGATCGCTCCGCCGTTGACGTTGACCTTGTCGAGGTCGGCGCCCGTCTCCTTCTGCCACGCCAGCACCACCGAGGCGAAGGCCTCGTTGATCTCGACCAGGTCGATGTCGTCGAGGCTCATCCCCGTCTTCTCCAACGCGTACGCGGTGGCCGGGATGGGCGCCGTCAGCATGTAGATCGGGCTGTCGCCCCGCACCGACAGATGATGGATGCGCGCCCGGGGAGTCAGCCCGTGGTCCTTCACGGCCTGCTCGGAGGCGATGAGCATGGCGGCGGCGGCGTCGTTGACGGGCGACGACACGGCGGCCGTCAGACGGCCGTCGGGCAAAAGCGGCGGCAGCGTCTCCATCTTCTCCTTGGACGTCTCCCGCCGCGGCCCCTCGTCAGCGGTCACGCCGGCGATCGGGACGATCTCCCGGTCGAAGCGCCCCTCGTCCTGGGCCAGGACGGCCCGCCGGTGGCTCTCGAGGGCGAACTCCTCCATGTCGTCACGGGAGATCCCCCACTTCTCGGCGATCATCTCCGCGCCCCGGAACTGCGACACCTCCTGGTCGCCGTAGCGGGCGTCCCACCCCTCCGACCCCTGGAACGGGTGCATGATCCCGAGGTGGACGCCCATCGCCATGGCCGAGGCGATCGGGATCTGCGACATCTGCTGCACGCCCCCGGCGACCACGAGATCCTGGGTGCCGCTCAGCACACCCTGGGCGGCGAAGTGGATGGCCTGCTGGCTCGACCCGCACTGCCGGTCGACGGTCACGCCCGGCGTCGACTCGGGATAACCGGCCGCCAGCCAGCAGGTGCGGGCGATGTCGCCGGCCTGGTGGGCCAGGGTGTCGATGCAGCCGAAGACGACGTCGTCGACGGCCGCCGGGTCGACGCCAGTGCGCTCGACCACCGCCTTGATGGCGTGCGCCCCGAGGTCGGCGGGATGGATCTGGCTCAGGCCGCCCCCCTTCTTCCCGACGGGGGTGCGGGCTGCGTCGACGATGTAGGCCTCGGCCATCGAAGTTGCTCCTTGTCGTTGATCAGTGCGGATCGGTCTGGTCGGACGAGTTCGGGGCGCGCCCGAGCACGGCGTCGCCGACGCGACGGCGGTGCCAGCCGGCGTCGCCCCAGGCGGCAGCGAGCGCCCACGCCCGCTTCATGAACAGGTGGAGGTCGTGCTCCCACGAGTACCCGATGGCGCCGTGGACCTGGAGGGCCGTTCGGGCGGCGAGCAGGGCGGCGTCGGACGCGTAGGCCTTCGCCATCGAGACGTGGACGGCCCGGTCGGCGCCGCCGTGCGCCAGCGTGTGGGCCGCGCGGTAGACGACGGGGCGAGCGAACTCGAGGGCCAGCAGGGCGTCGGCGAGGTGGTGCTGCACGGCCTGGAACGAGCCGATCGGCTTGCCGAACTGGTGGCGCTCCTTGGCGTACTCGGCCGCCATGGTCACCATGCGGTCGGCGAGGCCCACGAGCTCGGCCGCCGTCGCCAGCGCCGCCCGGTCGAACGCCAGGGCGGCGTCCGCCCCCTCGATCTTCGTCTCCGGCGTGGCCGTCCAGCCGACGGCGAACACCCGCCGCCCGCCGTCGACCGACGGGCGCACCGTGAGATCGCACCCCGACGTCTCGACGGCGTGGAAACAGCCGTCGTGGTCGTCGACAAGGAGCCCGGCTCGGTCGGCGTCGACGATGAGCGGTGCCGACCCGATGCCGACGGTGGCGATCGTCTCGCCCGATGCCAGCCGCGGGAGCCACCGCTCCGCCACCGGGCCGCCGGCATCGGCGAGCAGGGGAACGGCGACGGCCGTGTGTTCGAGGAGCGGCTCGGGCAGCCCGGCCCGCCCGGCTTCCTCCAACACCAGCACCAGGTCGAGCGCGTTCATGCCGAGCCCACCGGCGTCCTCCGGGGCCGTCATCCCGACGACGCCCATTTCCGCCAGCTTCGGCCACAGGTCGGTGGGCTTGCCGTCCCACGCCGCCCGCACGACCTCGGGCGGGCACTCGCGGGTGAGGAGGTCGCGCACGGCGTCGCGGAAGGCGAGTTGGTCGTCGGTGAAGGCGAAGCGCACGGCGAATCAGCCCCTCGGCAGGCCCAGGATGCGCTGGGCCGCGATGTTGCGCTGGATCTCGTTGGTGCCGGCGTAGATGGGCCCGGAGAGGGCGAACTCGAACCCGCGCATCCACTCGTTGTCGAGCTCCGCCTCGTCGCCGAGCAGGCGCAGCCCGGCCTCGTGGAGACGGACGTCCATCTCCGACCACCAGATCTTGTTGAGTGACGCCTCCGGCCCCATGCGGGCGTCGCCCTCCACCAGGCGGGTGACGGCTGAGA
>DATLFW010000058.1:0-4978 GCA_035540775.1 Acidimicrobiia bacterium | reverse complement strand
ACGGGACGCGCGGAAAGGACCAGACCGTGGAAGTTCTCAAGGTGTCTTCGAGGTCGAGTCCCAACTCCGTCGCGGGGGCGCTCGCCGGCGTCGTCCGCCAGCACGGAGCCGTGCAGATCCAGGTCATCGGTGCCGGGGCGCTCAACCAGGCGATCAAGGCCATCGCCATCGCTCGCGGCTACGTCGCTCCCTCCGGGATCGACTTGGTCTGCGTGCCCACGTTCGCGGACGTCGAGATCGACGGCGAGAGCCGGACGGCCATCCGCCTCTCCATCGAGCACCGCGGCCCGCACGCCAGCGACCTCGGGCACGAGATCGACGTGACGGCCGACGGCCTCCTGGCCGACGAGCCGGCCCTCGACCTCACCCGCAGTCACTGACCAGCGCGCGCCCATCGACGGCGCGCAGATCGGTCATGGGCGGCGTGGCGAGTGGCCGGGTTCGACGCCTGAGCGGTGACGGCCCGCCCGTAGACTGGCCGGCGTGAGCGATCCCCGGACCTTCTTCATCCGCACCTTCGGGTGCCAGATGAACGAGCACGACTCGGAGCGGATCGCCGGCCTCCTCGCCGCCGAGGGGATGACGCCGGCGGAAGGTGCCGAGTCGGCCGACGTGGTCGTCCTCAACACGTGCTGTGTGCGTGAGAACGCCGACAACCGCCTCTACGGGAACCTCGGGCACCTGAAGGCCCTGAAGGACGAGCGCCCCGAGATGCAGATCGCCGTGGCCGGCTGCCTGGCCCAGAAGGACCGCGACGTCATCCAGGCCCGGGCTCCGCACGTCGACGTGGTGTTCGGCACGCACAACGTGCACCGGGCGGCCGACCTCCTCGCCCAGGCCCGCCTCGAGGGGCCGGTCACCGAGATCTTCGACGAACTCCAGGAGTTCCCGTCGGCGCTCCCGGCCCGCCGCGACCTCGACCACGCCGCTTGGGTGGCCATCCAGATCGGATGCGACAACACCTGCGCCTTCTGCATCGTCCCCGCCGTGCGAGGCAAGGAGGTCAACCGGCGGATGGGCGACATCCTCGCCGAGGTGCAGGCGCTCGCCGCCGACGGCGTCACCGAGGTGACCCTGCTCGGCCAGAACGTGAACTCCTACGGCCGCGACCTCGACGCTGGCCAGTACCGCCCCCGTTTCGCGGAACTCCTGCGCGAGATCGACGCCGTCGACGGGATCCGGCGGATCCGCTACACGTCGCCCCACCCGAAGGACCTTCGGCCGGAGACGATCGCCGCCATGGCGGAGTGCGCCTCGGTCTGCGAGCACCTCCACCTTCCACTCCAGTCGGGGAGCGACCGCATTCTGGCGCGGATGCATCGGGGCTACACCGGGGAGCGCTACCTGCGCCGGCTGGAAGAGGCCCGGGAGGCCGTTCCCGACCTCGCCGTCACCACCGACATCATCGTCGGGTTCCCGGGCGAGACCGACGCCGACTTCGAGGCGACGCTCGCGGTCGTCGAGGCGGCCGGCTACGACTCCGCCTACACCTTCGTGTACTCACCCCGGCCGGGCACCGAGGCGGCGGAACGCATGGACGAGTTCGTGCCCCCCGAGGTGAGCCGCGAGCGGATGGAGCGACTCGTCGCCGCCGTCGAGCGCAGTGCCCTCGCCCGCCACGCCGCCCGGGTGGGACGGATCGAGGACGTGCTCGTCGAAGGGCCGTCGCGCAAGGACCCGTCGCTCCTCACGGGCCGCACCCGCCAGAACAAGCTCGTCCACTTCGCCGAACCGGAGCCTGGCGCCCTTCCCGCCGGCGCCTACGCCGAGGTGGAGGTCACGGGTGCTGCGCCCCACCACCTCACCGGTGAGTACCGCTCCACGGTCTTCGTGCCGCCGCGGCGGCGGGTGCGCATTCCGCTGTCGGTGGCCGGCGCGTGACGTCGCCTCGCCACCTGGCCCTGGTCGGCCCGACGGCATCGGGGAAGTCGGCGCTCGCTCTCGCCGTCGCCGAGGCCGTCGGCGATGCCGAAATCGTCTCGGTCGATTCGATGCAGGTGTACCGCGGCATGGACGTCGGCACGGCGAAGCCGAGTCCGGCCGAGCGAGCCCGGGTGCCCCATCACCTCGTCGACGTCATCGATCCGTGGGAGGAGTGGAACGTCGTCCGGTTCCGTGACGCGGTGCGCGACGCCGTGGCCGACATCGAGGGCCGGGGGCGACGGGCCATCCTGGTCGGCGGCACCGGCCTCTACGTCCGGGCTGTCGTCGATCCGCTCGAGTTCCCAGGCGAAGACCGGGCGCTGCGAGCGACGATCGAGGCCGAGGCCGACGAGCATGGTCTCGCCGCCCTCTACGAGACGCTCGTCGCCGTCGACCCGCTGGCGGCATCTCGAATCGACCCGCTCAACCGGCGCCGCCTGGTGCGCGCCCTGGAGGTCGTACGGCTGACGGGGCGCCCCTTCTCGTCGTTCGGGCCCGGCCTCACCGAGTACGGCGAACCGGTGGTCCCGGTCGAGATCGTCGGCCTCCGAGTCGATGCCGACGAACTCGCCGCTCGCATCGCCCGCCGGTTGCAGGTGATGCGAGCGGCCGGGTTGGCCGACGAGGTGCGTCGGTTGCTCGCCGACACGCGCGGCCTCTCACGCACCGCCCGTCAGGCCATCGGCTACAAGGAGATCGCCGAGTTCGTGGAGGGGCGCACGAGCGAGGGGGAGGCGTTCGAGACAGCCGAGGTCCGCACCCGCTCCTTCGCTCGTCGCCAGCGCAAGTGGTTCGAACGTGACCCTCGCATCCGCTGGATCGACGCCTCCCCCGAGAATCCGGCTGACGCGCTCCCTGCCGTCCTGGAAGTCTGGTCACCATGCCGCGCATCCATCTGAGGAAATTCGAGGCGACGGGGAACGACTTCCTCGTCCTCGTCGACCTCGACGATCAGTGGCGGTCGGCCCTGACGCCCGAGATGCGCGCGCACCTCTGCGACCGCGAGCGCGGGATCGGCGCCGACGGTCTCATCCGGGTGCTGCCGGGCACGAGCGGCGCTCCGCTCACGTTCGAACTGACCAACGCCGACGGAGGGCCGGCCGAGATGAGCGGCAACGGCATGCGCTGCCTCGCCGCCGTGGCGGTATGGGACGGCCTCGTTCCGGGCACCGTGTTCGATGTGGCGACGCCGGCTGGCGTGAAGCGGGTCGAGTACGCGGAGACGACCGAGGGTGCCTTCGCCCGGGTCGACATGGGTCCGGCGTCGTTCGAACCGGACGTCATCCCGGTCGATGCCGACAGCGCCTTCGGCCTCGAGGCGAGCGCCGGCCCCGACGTCTTCTCGGGCGACGCCGCCGGGATGGGCAACCCGCACTTCGTCGTGTTCGTCGACGATCCCGACGCCGTCCCCGTGGCGGAGGTCGGGCCCGTTCTCGAACACGACGCCCGTTTCCCGCACCGCACCAACGTCGAGTTCGTCTGCGTCCCGGCGCGTGACCGCATCCGGATGCGGGTGTGGGAACGGGGCGTCGGCGAGACCCAGTCGTGTGGCACGGGGGCGTGCGCCGCCGCCGCCGTCTCGGCTCGGCGAGGGCTCGTCGACTCGCCCGTCACCGTCGAGGTGCCCGGTGGTCGCCTCACCGTCGAACTCGGCGCCACCATCTGGCTCGGCGGGCCCGTGTCGCACGTCACCGACGCCACCGTCGACCTCGTCGAACTCGGAGGTGGTGCATGACGCCCGACGAAGAGCGGGGGCACCTCCAGCGGCAGCGCCGCCGCCTCACCGCCACCGAGACCGACTTCGAGGTCGTCCGGCAACGCGCCGTCCTCGTCGGTGTGGCCACCGGGAACCTCGACGTCGAAGAGGCCGAGGACAGCCTGGCCGAACTGGCGCTCCTCACCGACACGGCGGGGGCCGACCCGGTGGAGGCGATCGTGCAGCGGCGCGACGCCCCGGACCCTGCCACCTACCTCGGGCGGGGCAAGGTCGAGGAGGTGGCGCGGCTCTGCGAGGCCGTCGACGCCGACGTGGTCGTGTTCGACGACGAGCTCACGCCGGCACAGCAGCGGAACCTCGAGAAGGAGCTGAAGGTCGACGTCGTCGACCGCGCCGCCCTCATCCTCGACATCTTCGCCCAGCACGCCAGCAGCCGGGCCGGGATGATCCAGGTCGAACTTGCCCTCCACCGGTACCGGCTGCCGCGACTGCGCGGCCGAGGGATCGCGATGAGCCGCCAGGAAGGCGGGATCGGCGCCAAGCGCGGGCCGGGCGAGACCAAGCTGGAGGTCGACCGCCGGCGCATTCAGCGCCGCATCCAGAAGCTGGAGCGAGAGCTGGGGCAACTGGAAGGGACGCGGGCGACGCAGCGGAAGGCCCGCCGTCGCGCCGCCCTACCTCTGGTGGCGCTGGTCGGCTACACGAACGCCGGGAAGTCGACGCTGCTCAACCGCCTCACGGACGCCGGGGTGCTGGTCGAACACCAACTCTTCACGACGCTCGACCCGAAGGTGAAGCGGCTGCGACTGGCGGCTGGTGACGAGGTGTTGCTGGCCGACACCGTCGGGTTCGTGAAGAAACTTCCACATCAATTGGTGGAGGCGTTCCGGTCGACGCTCGAGGAGGTGGCCGGCGCCGACCTCCTGCTCCACGTCGTCGACGGTTCGACGACCGACGTCGAGCGGCACATCCGGGCCGTGCGGACGGTGCTCACCGAGATCGGGGCGGACGCCATTCGCCAGGTCTTCGTCGTCAACAAGATCGACGTCGCTCCGCCGGGCATCGTGAGCGAGGTGGCGCGGGAGCACGAGGACGCTCACGTCGTCGGGATCTCGGCCCGGACGGGCGAGGGCGTCGACAAGTTGCTGGAGGCCGTCGCTCGCGACCTCCACTCGCTGTTCACGACGGTGGAGCTCCTCATCCCGTACGACCGGGGCGACGCCGTCGCCTCGGCCCATCGGGAAGGGGAGGTCCTCGCCGAGGAGCACGGTGACGATGGCGTGCATCTGCGTGCTCGCCTGCCGGAGCCGACGGCTGCCCGGCTGGCTGAGTTCGTGG
>DATLFW010000057.1:0-3077 GCA_035540775.1 Acidimicrobiia bacterium | reverse complement strand
CATGTACCGGGCCTACGCCCGGGACCGGCAGGCCCGCGTCAACCTCGGGATCCGGCGCCGGCTGGCGCCACTCATGGGCAACGATCGCCGGAAGATCGAGCTGATGAACGGGCTCCTCTTCTCGATGCCCGGCACTCCGGTCGTCTACTACGGCGACGAACTCGGGATGGGCGACAACATCTATCTCGGCGACCGCGACGGGGTGCGCACGCCGATGCAGTGGAGTTCCGACCGCAACGCCGGGTTCTCGCGGGCAAACCCCCAGCAGCTCTACCTGCCGACCATCATCGACCCCGAGTACCACTTCGAGACCGTCAACGTGGAGGCGCAGCGCGACAACCCGCACTCGCTGCTGTGGTGGACGAAGCGCCTGATCGCCCTTCGCAAGCAGCACCGCGTGTTCGGCCGAGGCGAGCTCGACTTCCTCCATCCGGAGAACAGCAAGGTGCTGGCGTTCGTCCGCCACTCCGACGACGAGCGAGTCCTGGTGGTGGCGAACCTCTCACGGCACGCGCAGTACGTCGAGCTCGACCTCTCGGCCTTCAAGGGAGTCACCCCCGTCGAACTGTTCGGCGGCACGGAGTTCCCGCCCGTCGGCGACCTCCCGTATCTCCTCACGCTGGCGCCGTACCAGTTCTATTGGATGCTGCTGGAGCAGAAGCGGGGCGAGACCGTGCACCTCGGCGGGTTCCCCACGATCTCCCTGACCGGCGGTTGGGAGTCGATCTATCGCGGTCGTGAACGCGCTCGGTTGGAGCGGGCGCTGCCGGCATACCTGCGTGACCGGCGGTGGTTCGGAGGCAAGGCGCGCACCATCCGGTCGGTCGAGATCGACGACCTCGTGCAGCTGCCGGCCGAGCCGGGGGAGGCCCGGACGGCCGTGCTGTTCGTGCGCGTCGCCTACCGGGAGGGCGAGCCGGACGTCTACGTGCTCCCGGTCTCGATCGCCCGCCACGAGGCGGGAGACCGCATCGAGTCGGAGATCCCGCACGCCGTCATCGCCCACCTCGAGCGGCGGGAAGAGCGTGCCGTTCTCTACGACGCCGCCTACGACGCCCGGTTCGCGTCGACCCTCCTCGACCTGGTGATGCGGCGCCGCCGTGTGCGGGGTGACCGCGGCCGGCTGCAGGGGCAACCGACCCGGGCGATGCGGCGTCTCGTCGACGGGCACGCCGAGCTCGAACCGTCGCTGTACCGGACCGAACAGAGCAACTCCTCGATCACCTACGGCGACCGCCTGATCCTCAAGCTGTTCCGCCGTCTCGACGAAGGCGTCAACCCCGACCTCGAGATCGGCCGCTTCCTCACCGAACAGGTCGGCTTCGAGCACATCCCGGCGCTCGCCGGCGCGCTCGAGCGACACACCACCGGCGAGCCGGCGACCGTTGCCATCGTCCAGGAATTGGTGGCGAACGAGGGCGATGCGTGGCGGTACACGCTCGACGTCCTCGGGCGCTTCTACGAAGACCTGTTGGCGGGTGGCCCCGACACCCCGGGGACGACGCCGGTACCGACGGCTCGGCTGGCGGAGCTGGCCGAGGCGGAACCCCCCGACGACGTCGTCGATCTCGTCGGCACCTATCTGGAGTCCGCCGACCGTCTCGGCCGGCGGACGGCGGAGATGCATGCGGCGCTGGCGGCCGGGGGCGAATCCGCATTCGCGCCGGAGTCGTTCTCGGTCCTCTACCAGCGCTCGCTCTTCCAGGGAATGCGCGCGCAGGCCCGGCGTGTGCTGCCGGTGCTGCGCCGGGCGCTGCCTCGTCTGGACGGCAGGGTGGCCGACGAAGCGCGGGAGGTCTTGGCCTCGGAGGAGGCGCTGCTCGACCGGTTCCAGGCGGTCGCCCGGCACAAACTCGACGCCATGCGGATCCGCACGCACGGTGACTTCCACCTCGGGCAGGTCCTCTACACCGGCCGCGATTTCGTCATCATCGACTTCGAGGGGGAACCGGCTCGCGCCGTTTCCGAGCGGCGCATCAAGCGGTGTCCCCTCCGCGACGTGGCGGGAATGCTCCGCTCCTACGACTACGCGGCCGACGCCGCACGCGCCGAGCTCGTCACCCGTGGCGTCGTCGATCCCGACAGCGACGCCTTCGCTGCGTTGGCACCGTGGGGCGAGGTGTGGCGGCGCTGGGTGGGCGCCGTGTACCTGCGTGCCTACCTCGAGGAAGCCCGTCCGACCGGGCTCCTTCCCGACGACCCGGCCGACCTGACCGTGCTCCTCGACGCCTACGTGCTCGAGAAGGCCGTCTACGAGCTCGGGTACGAGCTGAACAACCGGCCCGACTGGGTCGGTATCCCGTTGCGGGGCATCCTCGAGTTGCTCCAGGCCCCCTCGTGAGCCGCGCCGTGGACGGGTCGGTGGCCGAGCGACGGGCTGCCCTGCCTGCCGAGCTCGTCGAACTGGCGCACCGCGCGAACATCGAGGTCGGGTACGTGGACGCCTTCGGAACCGAGCGCGTCCCGAGCCCCGACGCCCTCCTCGCCGTCCTGCGGGCGTACGGGCACGACATCGATCGGGTCGGCGCCGCCGGCGATGCCCTCCGGGCCGACGATCGCCGCCGCGCCGAGCGTGGCCTTCCTCCTGTCGTGGTCGCGTGGGACGGCGCCCCCACGGTCGTGGAAGGCGTCGTTCCTCTGACCGCGTCCCGGGTCTCGTGCCGGCTGACCGGCGAGGACGGATCGGAGCGCCGATGGGACGAGGCGGCGGGCGCCGAGCGGATCGCCGGGGGTGAGCGGCGCAACGCGGTGACGATGACCATCCCCGACGACGTTCCCCCCGGCATCTGGATGCTGGAGGCGGAAGCGGGGGATTGGAGCCGGACGGCCACGGTCGTCGCCGCTCCGGCCCGGGCCTACCCGGCCACCCGGCGGCGCCGCGGCGTGTTCGTCCCCCTCCACGCCCTGCACTCCACCTTGTCGTGGGGGGCGGGCAACTTCGGCGATCTCGGTGACCTGTCGGCGTGGGTCAGCGGCCTCGGTGGCAACCTCATTGCGACCCTCCCCCTCCTGGCAGCGTTCCTCGACGAACCCGCCGAGCCCAGTCCCTATGCGCCCGTCAGCCGCCACTTCTGGAA
>DATLFW010000056.1:0-4661 GCA_035540775.1 Acidimicrobiia bacterium | reverse complement strand
CCGCGGGAGCGGTGGTGGCCGAGCCCGGAGGGCGTCGCTGCTCGGGTCGGGGTGATCGCCGTCCTCGCCCTCCTCGTCCTCGTCATCCCGCACTGGGTGCCCGAGGTACAGGTGAACGTCGTGGCGCGGGCCGCCATCTTCGGAATCATCGCCCTCTCGATGAACGTCCTGATGGGCTACGCCGGACAGATCTCTCTCGGTCACCAAGCGTTCGTCGGCGTCGGGGCCTTCTCGGCCGCCTACGTCCTCTCGACGATGGAGATGCCCTACCCGATGGCGTTGCTCTCCTCGGCGGGCACCGGCGCCATTTCGGCCCTCCTCCTCGGCGGCGTGGCGCTCCGGGTCCGGGGCCTCTACCTCGCCCTCGTCACCATCGCCTACGGCCTCTTCGCCCAGGAGGTCATCTTCAACATCCGTTCGCTCACCGGGGGTGGTGCCGGTCTCGAAGCGCCCCGGCCCGACTTCGTCAGCAGCGACGTTGCCTACGTCTACTTCTGCTTCGCCGTGCTCGCGGTCGTGCTGCTGTTCGACTGGCGACTCACCTCCAGCAAGGCGGGCCGTGCGATCCAGGCGCTGCGCGACGACGAACGCGTGGCGGCGTCGTGGGGGATCAACGTGACCGGGTTCAAGCTCTTGGTGTTCGTGATCTCGGGTTCGATTGCCGGTCTCGCGGGCGCACTCTTCGCCAGCGTCGAGCAGGTCGTGACGCCCGTCGACTTCTCGTTCACCCTGGCGCTCACCTTCGTCCTCATGACGGTGGTCGGCGGCCTCGGAGTCCGATCGGGCGTCGTGCAGGGTGGCATCTTCTTCGCCATCCTCCCGACCCTCCTCGACGAGGCGCATGCCAACTGGCACTTCTTCCCGTTCTCGTCGATCGACGCCCTGTGGGAGCCGCTCATCGGCGCCGTCCTGCTCATCCTCACGCTGGTGGCGTACCCAGGCGGCATCGCTCAGCAGCAGGAGCACCTGCGCCGGTGGCTGAGCTTCCGGCCCTTCCACGGCCACGAGCGTTCCCCGGAGACCGTGGCGGGAGGAGGCGGCGGTGTCCACTGAGCACGACGTCGTCCTGGCCACCGAAGAGGTCTCCATCCGCTTCGGCGGCCTCCAGGCGCTCGACAGCGTCACCTTCGAGGTGCACGACGGTGAGATCGTCGGCCTCATCGGCCCGAACGGCGCGGGGAAGACGACCCTCTTCAACTGCGTCACCGGCTTCTACACGCCGAACAGCGGGCGCGTGTTCTTCCGGGGCCGCGACATCACCGACTTCCGCCCCGACGACCGCACGCATCTCGGCATCGGGCGGACGTTCCAGCAGGTCGGCTTGGTCCGGTCGTTCACCGTGCTGGAGAACGTCATGGTGGCCCAGCACCAGAAGATTCGCTACGACACGGCGGGCGGGATGTTCGGGTCGCCGGCCTCCTTCGCCGAGGAGCGGATCGTTCGCGAGCGCGCCTTCGAGGTCCTCGACTACCTCGGACTGATCCACCTGGCGCACGAGCGCCTCGACGGCTTGCCCTACGGGAGACTCAAGCAGGTGGAGGTGGCGGCGGTGCTCGGGACCGACCCCGACGTGCTCATGCTCGACGAGCCCCTCGCCGGTCTCGCCCCCGAGGAGGGGGAGGCGTTCGGTGACCGCCTTCTCGAGATGCGAGACGAACTCGGCCTGACGGTGCTCATCATCGAGCATCACGTCCCGTTCATGCTGCGCATCTGCGACTACATCTACGTCCTGAACTTCGGCCAGATCCTCGCCGAGGGCGAAGCCGACGACATCCGTCGCAACGTCGCCGTCGCCGAGGCCTACATGGGCGAAGGCGCCACGGCGCTCGGGTGAGGAGGACCTGATGGCACGCACCCGTCCGCTCCGAGCCCGTCCCGACGCCGGCACGAACGGCGAAACCGAGGAGATCGTCGTTCCCCAGCCAGGCGGCCGGCGGCGGCGGGGGAGCGGCAACGTCCTCCTCCGGCTCTCCGACCTTCGCGCCGGCTACGGCCGCCTGCCCGTCCTCCATGGCATCGACCTGGAGATCGAGGAAGGCCAGACGGCGGTGCTGCTCGGCCTCAACGGGGCGGGGAAGACGACGACCGGCCTCAACGTCTGCGGCGCCATCAAGCCATGGTCGGGGACCATCGAGTTCGACGGGCAGGACATCACCGACTGGAACACCGGCCGCTGCGTCGCGGCCGGGATCGTGATGGTGCCGGAGGGCCGGCGGGTCTTCCCTGACCTCTCGGTCGAGAAGAACCTCCTCGTGGGCTCGTGGTCGCAGCGGCGCAGCAGCGGATGGTTCGAGCAGCAGCGCGAGCGGGTCTTCGACTACTTCCCTCGCCTTCGTGAGCGGCGGGAGCAGCTGGCCGGCACCCTGTCGGGCGGTGAGCAGCAGATGCTCGCCATCGCCCGCGGTCTGATGGCCAACCCGCGCCTCCTCATCATCGACGAGGCGTCGCTCGGCCTCGCTCCCGTCATCGTGAAGAACGTCTTCCAGATCGTCCGTCAGATCAACGACGACGGGACGACCGTGATCCTGATCGAGCAGAACATCGCCGCCCTCGAGGCGGCCGATGTCGGGCTCGTCATGGAGCAGGGGCGGATCATCAGCGAGTTGCGCGGCAAGGAGCTGCGCGACCCGGCCGAGGTGCGGAAGGTCTTCCTGGGCTGACGCCCGAGGGCTCGATCAGGCGCTGGCGCGGCGCCGGCTGGCCCGGCGAGCCTGCACCTCGGAGACCTGCTCGGCGACGCCCAGGTCGTCGCTGTCGGGAGCGGCCCCTAGGTGCTCGAGCAGGCGGTCGAGCTTGGCGGTCAGCCGGGCGGTGTCGCGACGGCGGGCCTCGGCGTTCGCCATGGTGAGGCCGACGAAAACGAGACCGAGACCGGCGAGACCACCCGAGATCAGGTAGGGGACCTGGCCGCTCACGAAGTCCTTGCCGGCGGCGCCGTTCCAGCCGAGGAAGATCACCAGGAACCCGAGGGCGGTGACCCCCGCGGCGATGTAGATCGTGCCCTTGCTCCCGAGCTGCTGCATGGGCCGCATGCTACCGCCTCTCGGCGCTGGGTCAGTGGTCGAGCGAGCGGATGACGAGCCCCGTGCTGGGCTTCGGGTGGAAGAAGGTCGTCTTCTGCGGCATGCGGATCCGCTCTTCGGCCGCCTGGCGGATGAGGTCGGCGTCGACGGGGCGGAGGAGCACGGCGGCGTCGGCTTCGCCCTTGCGTACGAGGGCCGCCACAATCTGGCGCCCGTGCCGGTACGCCACCTCGCCGCCCGCCTGCTCGATGGCCGGTGCGAGGCCTGCCTCGAAGCGGGTGGCGTCGACCCCTCCGAGGATGCTCGGCTCGTCGGCGAGCATGGGGGCGAGTTCTTCGGCGCGAGCGACGAGGAGGGCCACCCCGCGGGCGTCGACGAGCGCCATCGCCGACCGCTCGGCCATGGCGGCCGCCGCCCGTTCCACCGTCTCCGGATCGTTGGGGCCGAGCTCGACCACGTCGAACCGATCGCTCACGAGGGTGCCGAGGTCGGTGTCGCCGAGGTGCGTGATCACACGGTGGATCGGCTGCACGACGAGCTCGTCGTTGGTGAGCTCGACCACCAGGCACATGATGAAGTCGTGCGGCCCGGGACGGTCGTGCTCCTCGCGGAACCGCAGCGACGTCTCGTAGCGATGATGGCCGTCGGCGATCACGAGCGGCGTCGCCGCGATGGCCGCCGAGATGGCCTCGATCCGAGCCGGGTCGGTGACGCGAAACAGGCAGTGGCGGGCACCACGTGTGTCGACGCAACGAGCGGCCGGAACGCCCTCGTCGTCGAGGAGGCTGGTGAGGCCGGGCGTGAGGGTGAGGCCCCAGATCGGTTCGAGGTTCGCGCGGGTGGCACGGAGGAGGTCGAGACGATCGCTCTTGGGCTTCGGCATGGTGCGCTCGTGTGGCAGCACATCGCCGTCGTCGGGCGGCTCCACCTCGAGCGCCCCGATGACGCCGTGCATCACTCGGGAGGCCCCCGACTCGTCCTCGAACTCGACCCGGTACGAGTAGAAGGCGGCGGCGTCGTCGAGCCGGAGGGTGCCGTCGTCGAGCCAGGCACGCAGCATGGCGCCGGCCCGGTCGTACCGGTCGCCCGGCTGGTCGTCGCGGGGGAGCGTCAGGTGGACGGCGTTGTGGGGGTCGAGGTCCTCGAGTTGGGCGCGCCGTTCCTCGTCGATGACGTCGTAGGGTGGAGCCGTCAACGAGGAGAGGTCGGCGCCGTCCTGCCCGGCTTGGTAGAGGATTCCCCGGAAGGGCACGAACTGCGGCACGTCGCTCCTCAGGCGTCAGCGGCCTCCGGATTCCGGTTCTAGCACAGGCCCCCGGCGCCGCTGGACAGGGGACACGGTGATGCAGACGAATGGCGCGTACGACGACTTCCAGGCCGGGCTGGGCCTCCTGAAGGAAGACAACTTCCACGCTGCTGCGGTCGCACTCGAGCGGGCGCGAGCGGTCGAGCCCGACAAGGGATCGATCCGCGAGGCGCTCGGCCGTGCCTACTTCCGGGCCCGGCGGTTCCGGGCCGCTCGTGACGAGTTCGCCCGCACCATCGAACTGAACCCCAGCAGCGACTACGGCCACTTCGCCCTCGGGCTGTGCCTGATCCGTCTCGGAGACTTCGAGGGCGCCCGCGGGCACCTGCGGA
>DATLFW010000055.1:0-2535 GCA_035540775.1 Acidimicrobiia bacterium | reverse complement strand
CGAGCATCGGGATCGTGACGACGGGAGGTGCGTGAGCCCCCAGGCGAGCACCCGTGCGCTGCGGGACGCCGGCGCCGTGTCGCTCCTTCTCGCCATCCCGGCGTGCGGCGGCGACGACGCGCCCTCCGCCCTCAATCCCGCCGGCCCGGAGGCCGAGCGAATCGCCTGGCTCTGGTGGCTGATGCTCGCCCTCGCCGGGGTCGTCTTCGTGATCGTGATGGGGTCGCTGGCGCTGGGGATTCTTCGCCGCAGACCCGACCGCACGCAGGGCGGGGATCCGGTCCCCGATACGGCCGAGGGCGACCGGCTGTCGCCGGGTGACCGCCGGTTCATGGTCGGCGGGGGCGTCCTCCTGCCCGGCGTGATCCTGACGGCGCTCGGCTTCCTCACGGTCGGCGCCGTCGATGCCGTCGTCGAGGAGGAGGGTGATCTCGTCGTCGAGGTCGAGGGCGTGCAGTTCTGGTGGGACGTCGTCTACCCCGACTTCGACATCCGCACGGCCAACGCCGTCCACATCCCGACGGGCCGCGACGTGACGCTCCGGCTCGGCAGCGACGACGTCATCCACAGCTTCTGGGTGCCGGAACTGGCGGGCAAGCGAGACCTCGTCCCAGGGAGGACGAACACGCTCGTCCTTCGTGCCGACGAGCCGGGGCGATACCGGGGGCAGTGTGCGGAGTACTGCGGCCTCCAGCACGCCAACATGGCCTTCGAAGTCGTGGCGCTGCCGCCAGAGGCGTTCGAGGCGTGGGTGGCCGACTGGCAGGACGTCCCTTCGCCTCCCGACACCGCCGCGGCCCGCCTCGGTCGGAGGGTGTTCGAGACGAGTGCGTGCGCCGGCTGCCACACCGTGCGGGGCACGGCGGCCGACGGGACCCTCGGCCCCGATCTCACCGACCTGGCGACGAGGCGGTGGATCGGCGCAGGGGCAGCGCCGAACGACCTCGGGCACCTCGCCGGGTGGGTCCTCGACGCCCAGTCGATCAAGCCAGGCGCCCTGATGCCTCCCGTCGAACTGGACCCGGCCGAACTCGACGCTCTGCTCGCCTACCTGGCGACGCTGCGACCGTGACGGGCGGGGCGCGATGACGACGACCATCGCCACCCGCCCCCCGGGCGAGGACACGGGATTCCTCGAACGGTTGTGGTCGGACGCTCCCGGGATTCCCGGCTTCCTCACGACGGTCGACCACAAACGAATCGGAACTCGGTACTTCGTGACGTCGTTCCTGTTCCTGCTCGTCGGCGGGGTCCAGGCCCTCTTGATCCGTCTGCAGCTGGCCGGTCCCAACCAGGACCTCCTCGACCCCGAGGCCTTCAACCAGCTGATGACGATGCACGGGACGACGATGATCTTCCTGTTCAACACCCCGATCATGCTGGGCGGGTTCGGGAACTACGTCACGCCGTTGCAGATCGGCGCCCGCGACATGGCGTTCCCGAGGGTGAACGCTCTCAGCTACTGGATCTTCCTGTTCTCCGGCGGGCTGATGTACGCCAGCTTCTTCCTCGGGAAGATGCCCGACGGCGGGTGGTTCGCCTACCCGCCGCTCACCGGTCCGGTCTTCTCGCCCGGCGTGAACCTCGACTTCTGGGCCGTCGGGGTCATCTTCGTCGGCCTCTCCACCACTGCCGGCGCCATCAATCTGATCGTGACGATCTTCCGGCTGCGCGCACCGGGAATGTCGCTGAACCGGATGCCGCTCTTCGTCTGGGCGGTCCTCGTCACGTCGTTCATGTCGCTGTTCGCCTTTCCGGCCATCACCCTCGCCCCGCTGCTGCTCGAACTCGATCGCATCTTCGGCATGACGTGGTACTGGCCGGCCGCCGGGGGGAGCGCCGTCCTGTACCAGCACCTGTTCTGGTTCTGGGGGCACCCGGAGGTGTACATCCTCCTCGTCCCAGCCACGGGCATCGTTTCGACCGTCATCCCGGTCTTCGCCCGCCACCGCATCGTTGGCTATTCGTGGATGGCGACGGCGCTCGTCGCCATCGGGTTCCTCAGTTTCGGCGTGTGGGTTCACCACATGTTCGCGGTCGGCGTGCCGTTCCTCGGGGCGCTGTTCTTCGCCATGGCGAGCCTGCTCATCACCATCCCGAGCGGCGTGCAGTTCTTCGGGTGGATCGCCACCGTGTGGCGCGGGCGCCGCCCCGTCTTCTCGACGCCGATGCTCTTCTCCCTCGGCTTCCTCTTCATCTTCCTGCTCGGGGGATTCACCGGGGTCATGGTGGCGGTGCTGCCCTTCGACCTCCAGGTCCACGACAGCTACTTCGTCGTCGCGCACTTCCACTACGTGCTGATCGGCGGCGTGGTGTTCCCCGTATTCGCCGGGATCTACTACTGGCTCCCCAAGCTCACCGGCCGGATGTTCAGCGAGCGAGCGGGGAAGGTGAGCTTCTGGACGATGTTCGTCGGCTTCAACGTCGCCTTTTTCCCGATGCACATCCTCGGCCTCTTCGGGATGCCGCGCCGCGTGTACACGTACCAGGAGGGACTCGGCTGGGACGGCTACAACCTGGTGGCGACCCTCGGTG
>DATLFW010000054.1:0-5285 GCA_035540775.1 Acidimicrobiia bacterium | reverse complement strand
CGTCGAACCCCCACAGCGCCCGCAACCCCCGAAGTCGCTCCGTCTCCAAGGCCAGCATCTCCTGGAGGCGCGTTCGGTCCACGGCGGCCGCCAGGTGCGAGGTGAGGGCGCCGGCGAGTTCGACGGCCCGGGCGGCGGGCTCGTATTCGCGAAGCCCCGCCAGGACGAAGCCGAGGAGGTGATGATCGGCGCCCACGAGCGGGAGGGCCACGCTCGGGCCCGGGCGGGGCGTGGAGGTGGGGCGGCCACTCTCCTCGGCCGACACGACGAGGGGCTCGGGATGCTCCCGCCACGCCTCGGACATCCGCTTCTGGAGGGGGCGGGCGAGGTCGTGGAGCGAGCCCCGGCGAGGGATGAAGGGGTCGCACGACGCCAGGGTGCGGAACCGGGGCCCCCCGTCTTCGAGCAGGCAGATCGAGACGCTGTCGGCACCGAGGGCGTTGGCGACGGGCTCCACCAGGCGGTCGGCGAGTTCCTCCAGGTCGGCGCTCGAGCGCAGCACGGTGGTCGCTTCGAGGAGGGCGCGCAGGGCGTCCGCCCGTTCGGCTTCGCGCTGTGAGAGGAGGGAGTTCTGGACGGCGAGAGCGAGGGTGCCGGCGATGGCGCCGAGCATCTCGACGACGTCGTCGCCGATGTCGTGGCGGTCGGGCCAGTCGGCGACGAGCAGGCCGAGAGGCTCGCCCCCGGCCACCAGCGGCGCCACGACGAGGGCGCCGAGCCCGAAGGTCTCGACCCAGGAGTCGGGCACCAGCTCCGACGCCCGGGCATCAGGGATGGCGATGGGCAGCCCGATCTCGAACAACTCCTTGCGAGCGGGCACCTCCGCCAGGTCGATGTCGCCGAGTTCGAGTCCCCGCTCCCAGTTCCGGATGCGGGTGTCCTCGCTCGTCTCGCGCGACTGGTTCGCCCAGAGGACGAGCGAGTCGCCGTCGAGCAGGAAGACCGTCGCCCGCCACGACCCGGCGGCTTCGAGCGTGACGGTGGCGAACCGCTCGACGAGCGAGCGCAGGTCGACCGGGTTGGTCGCCGCGCGCGCCGTCTCCATGAGGAGGGTGGCGTCGTCCCGGATGAGGACGGGCGTGCGCGGGTACTCGGCCATCGAAGGCAGTACGTCCCACCGCGAGTGACGTCGCGCTGCATTGCGTGGTCATCGGTTGCTGCACGCCCCTCGATCGGGGGGTCACGTACCCTCTTTGCGTGGTCTCCTGGTTCCAGCGGCGGCGTCGCCGGCCGCGATCGAGGCGCGGCGGTGTCGTCGTGGTCGCCGCCGCCGCGGGCTTGGCCCTCGGCTCGCTCGGATGGGGAGCCGTGACCGCACTTCGCTCGGGCGACCAGGACGCGTCCGCGCCCACGACGAGCACCCTCTCCCCGACCACCGTCGCCGAACGTCGCGCCCTCGAACGCTTCGAGGAGGAGATGGAGGCGATCGCCAAGGAGGGTGGCCGCGTCATCCAGCTCGGACTGAAAGCCGGGATCGGTGAGCTCGACCGGGGCGAGGAGGGTGAGCCCGAGGCGTTCGCCGAGCGGGCTCGGGCGTGGGAAGCCGAATTGCGGGGATACCGGCGTGACCTCGCCGCTCTCGACGTGCCGCCGTTCCTCCGGTCGACCGAGCCGAAGCGCCTGGAGGCGATGGACGGCTACATCGAGATCGCCCGAATGCTTTCCGAGGCGGCCTTCGTGACGGGCGACGAGCGAGACGCGCTCCTCGACGAGGCCGTCGAGACGGGCGAGCGAGCCGACGACGTCTGGGAGGAGGCCGACGCTGCCATCACCCACCACCGGCGGCGGCTCGGCCTCACGGTCACGACCCTGCCCCCCGTCGTCGAACCCGAGGACCTCCTCGACGATTGACGCGTCGTTGTGGCTGTTTCTGCCGGCTATCGCCGGCAGAAACAGCCAAAACGACGAGCAGCGGATGTCAGGGGGCACCGGGGGTGCGTGCGATACTGCCCGTGTGGACCGCCACATCGGCGAGGAGTGCGGTGTTTTCGGGGTGTACGCCCCGGGTCAGCCTGTCGCCACCGTCACGTACTTCGGCCTCTACGCCCTCCAGCACCGCGGCCAGGAGTCGGCGGGCATTGCCGTGAGCGACGGCGAGACCGTCACCGTCGTGAAGGACATGGGTCTCGTCACCCAGGCCTTCGACGAACGACGGCTCGCCCCGCTCCAGGGTCATCTGGCCATCGGGCACGTCCGCTATTCGACGACCGGGTCGAGCACGTGGCGGAACGCGCAGCCCATCTACCGCAGTGTCGGCGACGCCGGCTTCGCCCTCGCCCACAACGGCAACCTCACCAACGTCAACGCCCTCGCCGAGCAGCTCGGCAAGTTCCCCGGGGTGGTGAGCGGCCCGGAGATCTACGACACCACCTCCGACTCCGACCTCGTCGGCGAGCTCGTCGCCAAGGAGTACGGGTCGGAGCTGCGATCCGACGGGCGAGACCTCGAGCACGCTCTGCGGCCCGTCCTCCCCCGTCTCGAAGGGGCGTTCTCGTTCGTGCTCATGGACGAGGCGCACCTGGTCGCCGTACGCGACCCGCACGGGTTCCGGCCCCTCGTGCTCGGCCGTCTCGAGGCGGGCGGCTGGGTCGTGGCCAGCGAGACGTGCGCCCTCGACATCGTGGGCGCGCACTACATCCGCGACATCGAGCCGGGCGAGATGGTGACCATCGACGCCACCGGTCTCCACTCGTACCGCTACGCAGAGCCCCAGCCGCGGCTCTGCCTCTTCGAGTTCGTCTACCTCGCCCGCCCCGACTCGATCCTCTACAACCAGAACGTCCACGCCGCTCGCCAGCGGATGGGCGAGGAGCTCGCCCGGCAGGCACCCGTCGAGGCCGACATGGTGATGCCGGTTCCGGAGTCGGGCGTCCCAGCCGCCCAGGGCTACTCCCGGGGCTCGGGGATCCCCTACGGCGACGGCTTCGTGAAGAACCGATACGTGGGGCGCACGTTCATCCAGCCGAGCCAGCAGATGCGGGCCGACGGCGTCCGCCTGAAGCTCAACCCACTCCCGGAGAACATCCGGGGCAAGCGGGTGGTCGTGGTCGACGACTCGATCGTGCGGGGGACGACCTCGCGCAAGCTCGTGGCAATGCTCCGCGAGGCCGGGGCCAAGGAAGTCCACCTGCGGGTGTCGTCGCCGCCCTACCGCTGGCCCTGCTTCTACGGGCTCGACACGGGCCGGCGCTCGGAGCTCCTGGCGGCCGACATGTCGGTCGGCGAGATGTGCGAGTACATCGGTGCCGACTCCCTGGCGTTCATCGACCTCGAGCGGCTGGTGCGGGCAACGGGAGCACCGGCCGACGGATTCTGCGCCGCCTGCATGACCGGCGAGTACCCCACGGAGATCCCGCCGTCGGAGGCCGACAACCTCCGCGACGCCGGTGCCGTGAGCATCGAGGAACCGGTCGTGTTCGTGCGGGCGTCCGCCGCCGACGCCACCTGACGTGCGCCTGCCCACCGACCGTCTCCCCTTCGGGCGCCGCCGCCGTGGCGTGAGCTACCGCGACTCGGGCGTCGACATCGAAGCGGGCGACGCGGCCGTCGAACGGATCAAGGAGCACGTCCGCTCCACCTTCCGCCCCGGCGTCCTCGGCGACCTCGGCGGCTTCGGGGGGCTGTTCGCCTTCGACACCGAGCGGTACTCCGAGCCGGTCCTCGTGTCGGCCACCGACGGCGTCGGCACCAAGTCGATGGTCGCCGGGATGACGAGGCGGTACGCCACCATCGGCATCGACGTCGTCGCCATGAACGTCGACGACATCGCCGTCCAGGGCGCGGAGCCGCTCTTCTTCCTCGACTACCTGTCGTTCTCGGAGCTGTCGGTCGAGGCGATCGACGACGTGGTGGCGGGGGTGGCTGACGGCTGCCGGCAGGCGGGCTGCGCCCTCGTCGGCGGCGAGATGTCGCAGCACCCGGGCCAGTTGCCGCCGGGAGAGTTCGACCTCGTGGGGTTCGCCGTCGGCGTCGCCGACCGGCGCGACCTGCTCCCCCGCCGGGTCCAGCCGGGACACCGGGTGGTCGGGATCGCCAGCCCGGGTCTGCGAAGCAACGGATACTCGCTCGCCCGCAAGGTCTTCTTCGAGGTGGCCGGCCGCTCGCCGGACGACCCGGCCTGGAAGGGCGCCCACCACTCGGTGGCCGACGAGCTGCTCGTGCCGAGCGTGATCTACGCCCCCGCCATGCTCGACCTGCGCCGGGAGGTCGACGTGCGCGCGTTCGCACACGTCACCGGCGGAGGCATCCCCGGAAACCTCGTGCGGGCACTTCCCGACAACTGCGGCGCCGTCGTGCGGCGCGGGACGTGGGAGGAGCCCCGGATCTTCTCGGAGATCCAGGCACTCGGCGGCGTCGACGGCGACGAGATGGAGCAGGTCTTCAACCTGGGCCTCGGGATGCTGGTCGTGGTGCCATCGGGCGACGAGACGCACCGGGCGATCGACCACCTCCGCCGCGCCGGCCACCAGGCGTGGGAGGTCGGCGAGATCGTCCCGGGCGAGCGCCGCGTCGTCCTCGAACGCCCCTGACCTTCACCGCGTCTCCCCTCCCGTCTTGGGGGAGTTGTGACCGCATAGCGAGCACACGTCCCCCAAGACGGGAGGGGGTCACGAGAAGAAGCGGACGTCCTGCCAGGTGTGGCGCTCGCAGGCCGGGCACCGGAGGAGACGCGAGTAGCGCTTCCCGGGAATCCACAGCCAGAACGGCAGGTGCCGGACGCCGAACTCGACGAGGCCCACCCGGCTGCTCGCCCCGCACGACTCACACCGGGTCACCACGGTCCCGGGCCGGCGGTCGCCGACCGAGAACAGCGACTGCTTCCCGCCGCTGCCGGCCTGATCGGTGGGGCGGATGGAGCGTTCCGCAGCGTCGCCCGGCATCGGGTCGAACAACGCCCGCTTCCCCCTCGGGTCACCCGTGCGCGCCGCGGTCACGGGAAGCGCACCTCCGGCTCGGAGCGGGCGGCGAGGTCGTCGTGGAGCTGGCGGGCCAGTTCGCGGTAGGCCTCGGCCCCCGGCGTCGACCCGGCGTGCTCGAAGATCGACTGCCCGGCCGCCGGCGCCTCGGCGAACCGGATCGACTTGCGCACCGGCGGATCGAGGACGGGGAGGCCGTAGCGTTCCTCCATCGCCTCCAGGACCTCCCGGGCGTGGCGCGTCCGCCCGTCGAACATGGTGGCGATGACGCCCCGCACGGCGAGGTCGGGGTTCGTGAACTGCCGCACGTCCTCGATCGTCTCGAGCAGTTGGCGGACGCCGCGGTGACCGAGCGTCTCGCACTGGAAC
>DATLFW010000053.1:0-2465 GCA_035540775.1 Acidimicrobiia bacterium | reverse complement strand
CCCACCGGGTCCCGGGAGTTTGTGGGCGGAGACGTAGGCCCGGTTCTCGAGCACCTCGACGCGGACGGTGACGTCGGGGGCGGAGAGGTCGACCCGCTTTCCGAGACCCGTCCGGATCTCGTCACCGAGGACTTCGTTGATCCGCTGGCTCGATACCTCCAGTCCGGTCCGAGCGCGCCGGGCGCGCACGGCGAACGTCTCGAACCCCTGTTCCGCGTCGGCCGCCTTCGCCACCTCCAGGCCTCGCCGCACGATGGAGTCGAGTTCCGCGTCGGTGAGGAGGACCGGTGCCACGTTCGCGACTCCGAAGACACGCTGGACGCGCTCGATGGCACCGGGTGCGGGGTCGGCGATCTCCACCCGACCGGGGACGACCCGCACGCTGGAGGCGAGACCCCGCAACGCCCGCTTGAGGTTCTGCTTCAGGGCGCGCTCGAAGACGGGGCGATTCCGGCCCTTGAGACCGATCTCGTGGTAGTGGACGAGCAGCATGTCGGGCGTCATGACGTCCCCATTGTCGCGGCGCGGCGGCCTCGTTCCCCGACTCAGCGAGTCAGTCGCCGCAGACAGCGCGTTCGGCGAGGTGGAGGGGGAGGACGCCGGAGGCGGCCATGGCGTCGTGGAAGCCCCGCAGGTCGTGGCCGGGCTCGCCCAGGTACCGCTCCCGAATCCGCTCGATCTCGAGCGAACCCGTCAGGTACGACGCCGCCTGGGTCGGCCAGGCGCAGTAGCGCGCGACCTCCGCCCGGGCCACCGGCTCCGTGAGCCCGGCCCGGTCCTGCATGAAACGCACCGCCTCGTCGACGTCCATCTCCTCCATGTGCAGGCTGGTGTCGACGACGATGCGGGCGGCGCGGAACAGCCGCATGTCGAGCTGCTGGAGTTCCTGGCGCACGTCGAAGAACCCGTGCTCACGCATCATCTGCTCGGTGTAGAGCGCCCAGCCCTCGGCGAAGTACGACGTGCCGAAGACCTTTCGCACCTGCCGCTCGTTTCCCGCCGCCACCGCGAGGTGCCAGTGATGCCCGGGGTACGCCTCGTGGACGGCGATCGACGGGATGAGGTGACGGGAGTTCGTGCGAAGCCGCTGGCGCACCTCCTCGTCGCTCGCCCCCTCCGGCGGGAACGGCACGAAGAAGTGGCCGATGCGTGAGTCGGTGAAGGCCGGCGGGCGGCTGTAGGAGGCGACGGCGAGGACGGGACGCTGGAACGGCGGTGACGGCTCCACCTCGCACCGCTCGCCCTCGGGGAACGTGACCAACGCGTGCTCGGCGAGGAAGGTGCGCGCCCGTTCCGTCCAGTCGGCGTAGAGGTCGCGCATCTCCTCGGGTGATCCCGGCGCGTCGTCGTTGAGCTCCTCCAGCGCAGCGCGGAAGTCGTCGGAGCCGGTCAGCGTCCGAGCCCGCTGCGCCATCGCCGCGGCGATGTCGTCGTAGGCGGCGCGTCCCGCCTCTCGGAGCGACGCCGCGTCGTGCGCCAACCCCTCCTGCTCGCGCAGCAGGCGCGTGTAGCGGCCCTCGCCGATGGCATAGGGACCGTTCGCCTCCTCCGCCAGCGCTTCGAGGAAGACGGCGAAGTCGGTGAACGCGCTCGCCGCCCGCTCCCCCGCGTCGGCGAGCACCGCGCGGAGCCGCTCGTCGGTCACCTCGGCCGGGAGCAGTTGGCGGGCGTAGGCGATTCCCGCCTGGCACATCCCGAGCGCACGCTTGACGAGGAGCGGGCTGCAGAGCGAGGCGTCGAGGTTGCGCCGGCCGTGGTCGAGGACCTCGCCCACCCTGTCGAGCCGGGCGGCGGCGTCGGCGACGAGTTCCGACTCGGGCCGGAGGCGGTGGAGGAAGAGATAGAAGGGCCCGTAGAGGCAAGCGCCGAGGTAGTCGTCGGGGCTGCGCCGCCATCCTTCCCAGTCGTGCATCACCCGCCGCCCCCGCAAGACGGAGATGGCGAGGTCGCGGTCGATCCGGTCGTCGAGCGGAAGGCCGTCGTCGGGCACGGCCTCGAACCGGGCGAGCCATGCCTCGTCGTCGCGTCGCCGCTCGTCGAAGGCGTCGGCCGAGAAGTCGCCGAGGCGGTCGTCGAGCCCGGGGGCGCCGAGGGCGGTGGCGCTCACCGGGTGGCGCTCGAGATGTTCGGAGACGAACCCGTCGAGCAGTGCGTGGAGGTCGCTCACGTCTTCGGTGCCCCTTCGAACAAGTGGGCCCCCATGGCCAGGAGCCCGGAGAGGTCATAGATGTCGACGTCGAAGTAGGGGATCCGTGCCAGCACCTCGGCGCGGGCCGACAGCCCCCCTCGCATCTCGGCTTCGCGCTTGGCCACCACCGAGAAGTTCAGGAACGAGCGCCCGACGGTGTGCAGCACACGCCCGACGTGCTCGGGGTCTACCAGCGCGTCGTGTCCGGTGCCGGCGAGCGCCTCGGCGACGGGGCCCGGCCGGTCGCACATCACCTCGGCCGCCTGCGTCCCGGCCT
>DATLFW010000052.1:0-5280 GCA_035540775.1 Acidimicrobiia bacterium | reverse complement strand
CACCGAGGTCGAGGAGGGCTCGACCGTCACCATCACCGTCTGCGAGTACATCCCGCCCGACGACGGAGGCGGGAACGGCGGCGGAGGCGGGGGAGGCAACGGTGGAGGATCGCCGGGTCTCTAGGGGCGCCGGGACGTTGTCGACCTGGTACCGGACCCACGGCCGTCACGACCTCCCCTGGCGGGAGAGCGCCGACCGCTGGCCCGTCCTCGTGTCCGAGGTGATGCTCCAGCAGACCCAGGTCTCGCGCGTGCTCGCGGCCTGGCCGACATTCATCGGCCGCTTCCCGACGCCAGAAGCGATGGCGAAGGCCGATCTCGCCGACGTCGTCCGCGCATGGGGCACGCTCGGGTACCCGCGGCGGGCGCGCTGGCTATGGGAGTCGGCCCGGATCGTCTCCATCTCCGGATGGCCTGACGACCTCACGTCGCTTCCCGGCGTCGGCCGCTACACCGCGGGAGCGATTGCGGCGCAGGCCGACGGCACCGACACGCCCGCCGTCGACGCCAACATCCGACGAGTCGTCGAGCGCGCGGCCGGTCGCCGCCTCACGGAGCGGGAGGCAGAGACGGTCTCGATCGAGATCGGCGCCCCCCTCCGCGGGCGTGACCGGCTCCTCGCCCTCATGGACGTCGGCGCCGTCGTGTGCACGCCGCGACGACCGTCGTGCAGCGTGTGCCCGCTGGTCGAGGGATGCGCGACCCGCGGGGAACGAGAAGGCGAGCGCCGCAACCGGCAGGCGCCGTTCGAGGGGTCGTTCCGGCAGCGCCGCGGTCGGGTGATGGCAGCGCTGCGGGCCGGGGAACAGCCGGTGGCCGGGCTCGACGCGGAAGCGCTGGCGTCGCTCGTGACGGACGGCCTCGCCGCCGTCGAGGGTCCGACGGCCCGCCTCGCCTGACGTTCCTTCAGACGCGGGCGGCGGCAGAGAGGAAGTTGCCGACGATGGTGTGGCCGGCGTCGGTGAGGATCGACTCGGGGTGGAACTGCACGCCTTCGATCGGGAACTCGCGGTGGCGCAGCCCCATGACGATCCCGTCGCCGGTCTCGGCCGTGACCTCGAGGACGTCGGGGAGCCCGTCTCGCTCGACCACGAGCGAGTGGTAACGAGTAGCCGTGAATGGGTTCGGCATACCGGCGAAGACCCCCTCGCCCCGGTGGTGGATCTCGGAGGTCTTGCCGTGCATCACCTCGGGCGCCCGTGCCACCGTCCCGCCGTACACCTGGCCGATGCACTGGTGACCGAGGCAGACGCCGAGGACCGGCACCCCCGCCTCACCGAACTCCCGGATCACGGCGTTCGAGAGCCCGGCGTCTTCCGGGCGGCCCGGCCCCGGCGACACGAGGACGGCGCCCGGCTCGACGGCCCGCAGGTCGTCGAGCGACACGGCGTCGTGGCGGTGCACGACGGGCTCGGCGCCCAACTCCCCGAGGTACTGCACGAGGATGTAGACGAAGGAGTCGTAGTTGTCGACGACGAGGACTCGCACGCCCCGCACCGTACTGGGCGGGGGCTCGCGAATTCATTCGCGAATCCGATCTAATCTCGGGGCCATGCCTCGATCGAAGAGCAAGCGGTCGCGCTACACCCCGCCGTCGCCGAAGAAGCCGCCGCCCAGTCCGACGTGGCTGCCGGTCACGATGTTCGTGCTGCTCGGCATCGGCATGGTCGTCGTCATCGTGAACTACCTCGGACTCCTCCCCGGCGGCGCCAAGAACAGCTACCTGTTCGTCGGCCTCGGCGCCATCACGGCCGGGTTCATGCTCGCCACTCAGTGGCGGTAGCGCCACCGACCGTGAGAACGGGCGCTCGTGCATTGGTGCACGAGCCGGAATGACAGGGGTGTAGTTACCCCCAGGTATCTCCACAGTCTGTGGATAACTGTGCCTGGAAGGGGCGAGCGTTGTCCCCAGCGCTCAGGCCGACGAGGCGTCGGCCACGAGATGCATTTCTTCCATGCAATGCCGCGGCGCGCTCGGGAGTTCCCCACCCGGTGCGGCAGTCATCGTGAGCTGCGATCCGCACACCAGGCACTCGAAGCGGATGTCGACGGGTTCGAGCGCGGCCGGCTCGTCGTCGGGCGGCGGGCTCGAGAAGAACGAGCGCAAGACGGCCGCGCCGAGGGTGTAGAGGACGACGGCGGCGGCGACGGCGCCGATCACCTTGACGAAGAGCCACCAGTCCATGTCACCCCCATCCTCGCGTCTTGGGGGAGTTGTCCGTGCACTGCACGGCGAACTCCCCCAAGACGGCGGGAGGACGGGTCAGCCGAGGCGCTCGATGATGGTGGCGTTGGCCATGCCGCCGCCCTCGCACATCGTCTGGAGGCCATAGCGGCCGCCGGTGCGCTCGAGCTCGCACAGGAGGGTCGCCATCAGCTTGGCGCCCGAGCAGCCGAGCGGGTGACCGAGGGCGATGGCGCCGCCGTTGACGTTCACCTTGCTCATGTCGGGCTTGTGCTCCTTCTCCCATGCCAGCACGACGGGGGCGAAGGCCTCGTTGATCTCGACCAGGTCGATCTGGTCGAGCGTGAGCCCCGACCGGTCGAGCACCTTGGCAGTGGCGGGAATCGGGCCGGTGAGCATCATCACCGGGTCGACGCCGGCGAGGGCGAAGGTGTGGAAGCGCGCCCTCGGGGTGAGGCCGAGTTCGTTCGCCTTCTCCTCGGTCATGATCAGCATGGCGGCCGCCCCGTCGGAGATCTGCGACGAGTTGCCGGCCGTGATCACCCCGTCGGGCTTGAAGGCGGGCTTCAGGCCCCCGAGCGTTTCCATCGTCGAGTTCGGGCGCACGCCCTCGTCCACGGTGAACTGCTCCTCACCGTCGTCGGTCTGCACGGTGACCGGGATGATCTCCCGGTCGAAGCGTCCCTCCTCGATGGCCCGCGCCGCCTTCTGGTGCGACTCGAGGCTGAACTGGTCGAGGTCCTCGCGCGAGAGGTTCCACTTCTCGGCGATGAGCTCGGCCGAGATGCCCTGCGGCACGAGGCCGCCGCGGTCGGCGTACCGCTCCATCATCTTGGGGCCGAACGGGATGCCGGGCCCGGACGTCATGGACGCTCCCATCGGCACCCGGGTCATCACCTCGACGCCACCGGCGATGGCGATGTCGTAGGCGCCCGAGATCACACCCTGGGCGGCGAAGTGGGCGGCCTGCTGGCTCGACCCGCACTGGCGGTCGACGGTCGTGCCGGGGACGTCCTCGGGGAATCCGGCGGCGAGAGCAGCGTTGCGGCCGACGTTGAGCCCCTGCTCGCCGACCTGCATGACACAGCCCATGATGACGTCGTCGACGAGGGCCGGGTCGAGACCGTTCCGCTCGACCAGCGCCTTCAGCGTCTCGGCGGCCAGGTCCACCGGGTGCCAGTCCTTCAGCTTGCCGTTGCGCCGCCCGACGGCGGTGCGGACGGCATCGACGATCACGGCAGTCGGCATGGGGGATGCTCCCTTCTCGGGCCAGAGGCTCCCGGCGGTGTCCGGGGCCCTGCGGCCAAACTAGACCGGTCGGTCAATTGTCGGTCGACGGGGTCTCGACGGTCAACCCGTGCAACCCGGATACCCCGCGTTATCGTCCCGCCCGATGGCACGCGACATGGACCGGTGGCTCGGCGACGGCGGAATGGCGGTCATCGGCGAACTCGGCGGCTCGTTCGACGCGTACGGCGAGGGGTGGGCCGAGGCGGCCTGGACGCCGACGGCGCTGGCGTGCAATCCGCAGGGCATCGTCCAGGCGGGCGTCCATTCGGTCCTCCTCGACGCCGCCATGAACTTCGCCATGCTGGCGTCGCTGGACAAGGGCGACCGGGGCGCCACGCTGGAGATGAAGACCTCGACGATGCGTCCCGCCCAGGCCGGCGACGCGTTGCGGGTGCGCGGTGAGGTGACGCGGCTCGCCCGCCAGGTCGCCTACACGGAGGCGTGGGTGCGCAACGGCGACGGCGAGGTCGTCGCGCACAGCACCGGCACCTTCATCGTGCGCCGGGCCGAACCCCGCTGACGTCGCCCGCCGGCACGTCGGCCGTCGTGCTCGGGAGGGTGAACGAGAAGACGGCGCCCGGGCCGGGGTCGGGCTCGACCCACACCGACCCCCCGAGGAGCTCGACGTAACGGCTCACGATGGCGAGTCCGATCCCACTCCCGCGCACGTTGCTTCGCGCATGGGAGCCTCGCTCGAAGCGCTCGAAGATCCGATGGCGGTCCTCGGGCGGGACACCGGGTCCCTCGTCGATGACCGAGACCACCGCACGCCCTTCTTCGACGACGCCTCGCACCCAGATCGTGGTGCCGGCCGGCGAATACTTGGCTGCGTTCGAGATCAGGTTGGCGAGGATGCGGTCGAGGGCGTCGTCGGACGCCATGACGACGACCGGCTCCACCTCCAGGACCAGCTGATGACTCCCGGCAATGGCGCGTCGGTCATCGGCCCATTCGCGAATCGCCTCGTCGAGGCGCATCGGGCGTGGCTCCACCGACACGACCCCGGCGGCGAGGTGCGAGTAGTCGAGGACCTGGTCGATGAGGCGGCCGAGTTCCCGGGAGTTCGCCAGCACACGGTCGAGCATTTCGAGCCGCTCGCGGTCGTCGAAGCGGTGCCAGTGGCGGATGAGCGTCTCGGTGAACCCGTGGACAGCCGTCAGCGGGGTGCGGAGTTCGTGCGAAACCGTCGCCACGAGGTCGGTGCGGAGGCTGTCGGCCTCGGCGAGACGCTGTGCCGTCGCCCGCTCCCATTCCCACGCCATTGCCCGCTGGACCACGAGGGCGGCATGTTCCGCGTAGGCGACGAGGATGCGGACGGCGTCGTCGGTGACGAGCGACGGCGACGCCAGGTACGTCGCCAGAACCCCGATCACCCCCCTGGCGCCCTTGAGGGGCACGGCGATGGTGGAGGTGAACCCCTGTCGTGTCGACTCGTCCGCCCAATGCGAGAAGCGGGCGTCGGTGCGGACGTCACGGACGACCACCGGTTCGCCGGTGACGAGCGCCAGCCCCGATGGGCTCCGCTCCGGCTCGGCCAGGATCCGTTGGATGATCTCGGCCGACCGCTCCTTCGGATCCGGGTCGTGGTCACCCTCGAGCGCGCCCTGCATCACGCCCTCGGCGTCCCGGACGAGGACGGAGACGAACTTCCCGTCGACGGCCCGACGCGCGCCGTGCGCGATCGACGCCAAGGTCGTCTCGAGATCGGGATCCGTCGCCACACCCACCAACGCCGAGTGGAACCGCTCCAGGGTCATGGTCGCCCGACGGCGCTCCGCCCGCGCCGTCGCCGCCCACCCCACCAC
>DATLFW010000051.1:0-2773 GCA_035540775.1 Acidimicrobiia bacterium | reverse complement strand
CCGACGAGCGAGTCGATCCGCCACGACCGGCGGAAGGTCCCGGCGTGGATGGCGGTGCCGAGCCGGCTAGCGAGGGCTCCGCCGACGTTGCCGCGCAGGGCGAGCACCGCCGGGACGAGCACGAGCAGGCCGGGCAAGTCCTCGAGCGTCCCCGTGATGGCGCCGAGGGTGAGTCCGGCGAGCAGGCTCGCCGAGGTGGAGACGAGCAGCGCGACGAAGCCCTGCCGGAGGCTGGACGCCTCCCGGGCGACGAGCGCGCGGAATCGCGTCGAGGCGACGCGCCACCAACGGGGCATGGCAGGTACTCGGAGGCTCCATCTCGTTCACGGAAGCCCCAAGTCTACGGGCCACCACGGGCGACAGCCGGGGAGGGCGCCGCGCCGTACCATCGGTCGTGATGCGAACGGTGACGCCCGACGAGTCGCACACCGCCGACGACGCCGGCACGGCGGGGACCGCCCCCCATCGCCGGCGCCGCCGGGCGCTGTGGATCGCGCTGGCCGCCAATGCCGTGTTCATGGTCGCCGAGGTGGCAGGCGGTCTGGCCTTCGACTCGCTGGCCCTCCTCGCCGACGCCGCCCACATGCTCTCCGACGTGGCGGCGCTGGGCGTCGCCCTCGTGGCACAGCAGCTCGCCACCCGTCCGGCGTCGGTGCGCCATTCGTTCGGGCTCCGCCGGGCCGAGGTGCTCGGGGCGCAGCTGAACGCCGTGCTGCTGCTCGTGGCGGCCGGATGGATCCTCATCGAGGCGGCCGACCGGGTCGGGAGCCCACGGTCGGTCGAGGGGACGGGGATGCTGGTCGTCGCCACCCTCGGGCTGGCCGTCAACCTCGGCAGCGCCTGGGTGATCCACCAGTCGGCCGGCCGCGACCTCAACATGCGCGGCGCCTTCCTCCACATGGTCGTCGATGCCGCCGGCTCCGTCGGCGCCGTGGCGGCCGGCGTCGCCGTCGTGGGCTGGGGCGCCGACGTCATCGATCCGATCGTCTCGATCGCCATCGCCGCCCTCGTCGTGTGGGCGGCCCTCCACCTTTTGCTCGAGGCGGCCCACGTCGTGCTCGAAGGCACGCCCCGGCACCTCGACCCCGAGGCGATCGAGCGCGCCATCGCCGACTCGCCTGGAGTGGAGGCCGTCCACCACCTCCACGTCTGGAACATCGCCTCCGACTTCCCGGCGCTCTCCGCGCACATGGTGATGGAGGACGACATGACGCTCCACGAAGCCCAGGAGCGGGCCGTCGCCGTCAAGGCCGACCTCGCCAAGCGTTTCGGCATCGCCCACGCGACCCTCGAAGTGGAGTGCCACGAGTGCCCCACCCCCGACACAGGCCACGACCTGCCGTCGGCCAGTGCCCGGGAGTAGGCCCCAGCGACGAGGGGTACGCTTCGCCGCATGGACGAGACCCGAGCCCGAGAGCTCCTGGCGGCCGAGCGCGAGCGCGTCGAGCGTGTGATGAGCGACGTGAAGGCGGAGGACGACCCGAGCCGGGAGTCGGAAGGCGATCAGGTGTCGGAGCTGTCGAGCGCCGACCAGCACCCGGCCGACCTCGGCACCGAGACGTTCGAACGGGAGAAGGACCTCTCCATCCTCGAGAGCCTCGAGAACGAGTTGGCCCAGATCGAGGCCGCGCTCCGGCGTGTCGACGAGGGGACGTACGGAACGTGCGAGGCCTGCGGCCAGGCGATCGCGCCCGAGCGGCTCGAGGCCCAGCCCGCCGCCCGCTTCTGCATCGACCACGCCGCCTGACGCGTCGCCGCGCGCGCTCGGCAGCCCGACCCTCCCCCGTCTTGGGGGACTTGCGCGCGCTCTCCGGACACAAGTCCCCCAAGACGGCGATCGGTTCCCTGGAGACTTGACCGGACGGTCCAGTACGATGCCGCCCGCGTGCGGGTGCGTCCCGCTCCGTCGATCTCCGAGGACCCGAGGAGGGCACCGTGTCGTTCGATCTGAGCCAGCTCGGTCACTGGTCCGACGAGAAGGAATTCAAGGTCGAGGCCGACCGGGCCAAGGCGTACGCCGCGGCCACCAACGACGACGTCGAGGCGCACGCCGCCGGCGAGATCGCCCCGCCCATCTTCGCCGTCGTCCCCGTCTGGGAGGCGATGGGTCTCGCCTCCGCCCAGGCGCTCTCGCCCGACCTGCTGCCGTTCGTCGTCCACGGCGAGCAGGACATCCGCTTCCACCAGGTGATCCGCCCCGGCCAGGTCCTCGTCTCGAAGGCCGCGCCGGTCGGTGTCCACGCCAAGGGGTCGGGCACCACCGTCGTCACCAAGACCGAGACTCGTGACGAGAACGGCGACCTCGTCAACGAGCAGTACTTCACCACCTTCGTCCGGGGCGTCACCGCCGAGGAGTCGGGGGGAGAGGCCGCGCCCGGCCACCGGTTCCCCGAGGAACTGCGCGACGAGGCGCCCGCCGCCACCGTCACCCAGCGCTTCGACGACGACCAGACCTTCCGCTACTCCGAGGCGTCCGGCGACCTGATGCCGATCCACCTCGACGACGAGTTCGCCCGCAACGTCGGCCTGCCGGGGATCATCATCCACGGCCTCTGCACCATGGCCTTCACGAGCCACGCCGTCGTCAGCACGGTGTGCGAGGGCGACACCACCCGCCTGAAGCGTCTCGCCGTCCGCTTCTCCAAGCCGGCGCTGCCCGGCCAGGAGATCACCACCACGATCTGGCGGGCAGGCGAGAACGACGGCGCCACCGTCTACGCCTTCGAGACGGCGACGGCCGACGGCGACGTCGTGATCAAGGACGGCCTGGCGG
>DATLFW010000050.1:0-3134 GCA_035540775.1 Acidimicrobiia bacterium | reverse complement strand
GTACCTCGCCGAGCCCCTGGATGACGGCGATGCCTTTCCGGACGCCGAGGTCGCCCGCGGGCCACACATCGGGCCGGCCGAGGCGGAACATGAGGAACATCTCTGCCGTCCAGCGGCCGATGCCGCGGACCTCCACGAGCGCTTCGACCACCTCGTCGTCGGGGAGGCGCGCCAGTCGACGGATCGGGAGTCGCCCGTCGAGGACGGAAGCGGCCAGGTCGAGAAGGGCCGCCCGCTTGTTGCCGGACAAGCCGGCGGCGGCGAGGGCATCAGGATCGGTGGCCAGCACCCGTTCCGGGGTGAAGGGCGTGCCGACCGCCGCCCGCACCCGGCCGTGGATCGTCGTCGCCGCCTTCCCCGCCAGCTGCTGGAAGACGATGGCCCGGGCCAGGGCCTCGAAATGGGTCTGGCGGTCGCGGCGTGGCAACGGGCAGGGGCCGTGGCGGGCGACGAGGGGAGCGAAGCGCGGTTCGACCCGGCAGATGGCCTGCTCGGCTTCCACCGGGTCGAACCCCAACGGGATGGCGGGACCGGTCAGGGCAGGCGCCGGACGACCGTCACGACCTTCCCGTACAGCTGGACCTGGTCGGCCGGGTACACGAGGTCGGTCATGCGGGAGTTGTGCGGGCGAAGGACGATGCGGTCGCCGCGGCGCATGAACTCCTTCACCGTCGCCTCCTCGTCGGGGATCCCGGCGACCACCACGTCGCCGTTGTCGGCCGTCGCCTGCGAGCGCACGACGACGTAGTCGCCCTCGAGGATGCCCGCCTCGATCATCGAATCGCCCCGCACCCGGACCATGAAGAGTTCGCCCTCGCCGGTGAAGTCGGAGGGGAGGGGGTGGACCTCCTCGACGTTCTCGGCGGCCAGGACACCGGTGCCGGCAGCGACGTCACCGACGAGCGGTACGTGCTTCACGGGACGGCGCTCGAGCTGGGCACCCGACGACGACTCGAAGTGGACCTCGATCGCTCGCGGCTTGGTGGGGTCGCGCCGCAAGAAGCCCTTGTCTTGAAGCGTGGCGAGGTGGGTGTGGACCGTCGCCGTGGAGCGCAGCCCGACGCCCTGCGCGATCTCGCGCACGCTCGGCGGGTAGCCGTGCTCGCGCACGGCTTGGTCGATGAACTCCAGGATCTGTCGCTGGCGGGCGGTGAGCTCGGCCATGTGGCCCTCCCGTTTCTCGTTCGTCCCCTTCCTCCCCGGCTGCGCAGGTTTCGCACCCGTGGCGTGCGGGGAGGCGTGCCGGGCGCACGGTAGCACGAATGCGTGTTCGGAGCAAACACCCGTTCGAATTCGTGCTTGACACCGAACACCCGTTTGTTCTTTGATGGAGGCAAGAGAACAGGCGTTCGCCTCATGGGAGGACACCGGATAACTGTCACACCCCTGCGTCACTCTGTTCTCGTGAGCACTGAACGCCACTCATCCGCACCGCCCGAGGAGGACCCGATGGCCGCCACCGTGGCCCACCTTCCGATCTCCACCCGGCCGGCGGGCCGGTCCACGACCCGGCCCGCCGGCTCCTCCCCCTGGGCTCGCCTCGAGCCCGCTCGCGGGGGGACGCCCGTCCGTCGCCCCGGCGCCCCGTCTCGGCGACGCCCTCGTCCGGCCGTCGTCTACCGGCGCCGTCGCTTCGCGGCCGTCGTCGTCTTGCTGGCGCTCGCCTTCGTCGCCGGCGTCCTCCTGACGCTGGTGGTGGCCACCCCGGCGGGAGGCAGCCTGACCGACGAGGCGATCGAGGCCGAGCGGGTCACCCACGTCGTCGAACCCGGCGACACGTTGTGGGGCGTGGCGCGCCGGTTGGCCCCTGACCAGGACCCCCGGTCCGTCGTCGACCGGCTAGCCGAGGCCCGGGGGTCGAGCACGCTCATCCCAGGCGAAGTGGTGGCGTGGCCGCCCCAGTAAGGGGTCGGCACCCGAAGCGACGTCGGCCTTCTCGCCAAACGGGGCGGTACGGTGGAGATGTGCGATGCCCCTATTGCCAAGCGAGCGACGATCGGGTCGTCGATTCGCGGACGGCCGAGGGCGGGGCCGCCATCCGCCGCCGCCGGGAGTGTTCGGTGTGCGGGAACCGCTACACGACGTACGAGCGGCTGGAGGACGTCCCGCTCATGGTGACGAAGCGCTCGGGTGGGAGCGAGCCCTTCGACCGGGCGAAGGTCATCTCCGGGATCCGCAAGGCGGCCGCCGGCCGACCGGCGCTCGACGATGCGACGGTCGAGATGGTGGGTGACGCCGTCGAGGAACGGATGCGGGCGATGGGGCTCGAAGTCTCGACGGAGGCGGTGGGTCTCGCCGTCCTCGACGAGCTCCGCGACCGCGACGAGGTCGCATACCTCCGCTTCGCCTCGGTCTACAAGGGCTTCGAGGGGATCGCCGACTTCGAGCGTGAGGCCCAGCTCCTCCAGGAGGGGAGGGTCGTCCTCGAGAAGGCGACCGCTCCCAAGCCAACACGGAACTGAGTCGAGCCGCCACTGACGGTGCGTGCAAGCGTTTGCATCTGCAAACCTTCGCGAACCGGTTCTGACCTGCACCTTTGCGGTCTGTGAAAACCAGTGGGGGTATTGACAACGGTGTAATTTCAGTGTTGAAATCCATATGTCGCGGTGGTGCCCTCGCGGACCACAACATGTTGTGGTGGGGGGATCCCACACCGGGGGAATCACGGGTCGTACCCTGACCGCCACTGCGACCTGGGGAACAAGCAGTCCGCCTCACATCGTCGGGCAGAGGGGCACGGCGTGGGCGGGGACGACAGGGGAGGCACCCAATGGCCATCGCACCGGAGCAGGTGCAGCGGATCGGCATCACTCGGCACTTCACGACGCCCGACGTCCATCCGTACGAATCAGTGGAATGGGAACGGCGGGAGGCCCGGATTCCCGACCACAAGACCGGTGGCGACGCCTTCTACCAGCCGGACGTCGAGTTCCCCACGACGTGGTCGCAGAACGCCACCAACATCGTCGCCCAGAAGTACTTCCGGGGCCCCCTCGGTGCCCCCGAGCGTGAGTGGTCGCTCCGCCAGATCATCGACCGCGTCGCCGACACCATCGCCGACTGGGGCATCCGCGACGGCTACTTCGTCGACGACGACGAGGCCGAGGCGTTCCGCGACGAACTCAAGTACATCC
>DATLFW010000049.1:0-4341 GCA_035540775.1 Acidimicrobiia bacterium | reverse complement strand
CCGCCCCTCCTCCCCCACCATGACGGCCCACGAGCCGTCGAGCTCGACCTCACTGGAGGCGTTGGAGCGATCGCCGAGCTTGTCCTTCAGCCGCTGGATGCGAAAGACGTTGCGCTCGCCGTCGGGGGTCCAGCGCGGGAGGAGGAAGCACGACAGGCCGCCTGGCGCCTGGGCGAGGACGAGGAAGGCGTCGGACATCGGGGCCGAGCAGAACCACTTGTGGCCCGTGAGGGAGTAGGCCGAGCCGGGCCCGCCTCCGTTCGTCGGGACAGCGGTGGTCGTGTTGGCCCGGACGTCGGAGCCGCCCTGCTTCTCGGTCATCGCCATGCCGAAGGTGACGCCCCGCTTCTCGCCGGCTGGCAGCGAGCGGGGGTCGTACGCACGAGAGACGACTCGCGGCTCCCACTCCCCCGCCACCTCGGGTTGGTGCCGGAGCGCCGGCACCACGGAGTACGTCATCGAGATCGGGCAGGTGTGCCCGTAGTCGACCTGCGACCAGACGATGACCTTCGCCGCCCGTGCCACGTGTGCCCCCTCGCGCGGGTCTCCCCACGGGGCGGCGTGCAGGCCATGGGCGACGGCCGTTCGCATGAGGTCGTGGTAGGCGGGGTGGTACTCGACCTCGTCGATGCGGTGCCCGAAACGATCGTGGGTCTTCAGCTCCGGCGGGAAGCGGTTGGCACGGAACCCGGCGGCGACGAACTCCGGGGAGCCGGCGAGGGCGCCGAGTTCGCGCAGTTCGGCGTCGGCCCACCCGGCGTGCTCTCGCTCGACACCTTCGACGAGGGCAGGGTCGGAGGCGTAGACGTCGTAGCCCTCGAGCGGCGGCGGCTGGTTGACGACCTCGTGGGTGGCCATACGGCCCAGGCTAGGAGAGGCGCAGGCCGAGGAGGATGGTCGTGAAGGCGAAGACGACGCCGGTGACCACCGTGATCCGGTCGAGGTTGCGCTCCATGACCGTAGAGCCGGCCAGCGACCCGCTCATCCCGCCGCCGAACATGTCGGACAGCCCACCGCCACGACCGGCGTGCAGGAGGATGAACAGGATCAGCAGCAACGACGCCAACAGGTGGAGTCCGATGAGAACGGCGTTGAGCACGGCGAGGAGGGTAGCAGCCTCTCGGGTCAGAGCCGGTAGCGCACGATGCGGGCGAAGTCGTCGGGGTCGAGGCTCGCCCCACCGACGAGGGCCCCGTCGATCTCCGGCATGGCCATGAGGTCGGCGATGTTGCCCGGCTTCACGCTGCCGCCGTACTGGATGCGGACGGCGGCGGCGGCGTCGGCCCCCGCCGCCTGCTCGACGGCCGCCCGGATCTGGCCGATGGTCTCGTTCGCGTCCTCGGGCGTGGCGTTCTTGCCGGTGCCGATCGCCCAGATGGGCTCGTAGGCGACGACCAGGACCGCCACCTGCTCGGCCGTCACCCCGGCGAGGCCACCCTGCACCTGCCGGGTGACCTTGGCCTGGGTGTCGCCCGCCTCCCGCTCCTCCAGCGTCTCGCCCACGCACATGATCGGCGTCATGCCGTGGGCGATGACCGCCTTCACCTTCTGGTTGACGGTCTCGTCGGTCTCGCCGAAGTACTCGCGCCGCTCCGAGTGCCCGACGATCACGTACTCGACGTTCAGCTTCTGGAGCATCACCGGACTGACCTCGCCGGTGAACGCGCCCTGCGTCTCCCAGTGGACGTCCTGGGCGCCGAGCTGGATCGGAATGCGGTCGGCGTCGAGGGTGGTCTGCACCGACCGGAGCGCCGTGAAGGTCGGGCAGACCACGACGTCCGTGTTGTCGTAGTCCTGCTTGTCGAGTTGGTACGAGAGCTTCTGCACCACCTGGATGGCGTCGAGGTGGGTGTGGTGCATCTTCCAGTTGCCCGCCATGATCGGGCGCCGCGCCTCGGCCATCATCCGTTCCCCTTTCGTCCCTCTCGAAGTGCCTGCAGGCCGGGCAGGTCGCCCTGCTCGAGGTACTCGAGCGACGCCCCGCCGCCGGTGCTCATGTGGTCGATCCCGTCTTCGAGGTCGAACTGGCGGACGGCGGCCGCCGAGTCTCCCCCACCGACGACGGTGAACGCCGAGGATCGGGCCACCGACTCGGCGACGGCCCGGGTGCCCGCAGCGAAGGGGGCGACCTCGAACACGCCCATCGGCCCGTTCCAGAACACCGTCCCGGCCCGCTCGATCTCGTTGGCGTACTCCGCCGCCGTCTCCGGGCCGACGTCGAGCCCCTTCCACCCGGCCGGGATGCCGTCGGCGGCGCTCACTGTGCGCGTCTCGGCGTCGTCCGTGATGTCCTGGGCGATCACGACGTCGGTCGGCACCCGGACGACCCCGTCCCCGAGCAGGTCACGGCAGGCGTCGACGTGGTCGGGCTCGACGAGGGAATCACCGACCTCGTAGCCCTGAGCGAGCATGAACGTGAACGCCATGGCCCCGCCGATGAGCACGACGTCTGCCTGCTCGGCCAGCGACTCGAGCACGCCGAGTTTGTCGCTCACCTTGGCGCCGCCGAGAACGACGAGGAAGGGCCGTTCGGGATCGGTGAGGAGCCGGCCGAGAACGTCGACCTCGGCACCGAGGAGGCGACCACCGGCCGAGGGCAGGCGGGGCGGCGGACCGACGACCGAGGCGTGCGCCCGATGGGCGGCGCCGAAGGCGTCGTCGACGTAGCAGTCGGCCAGGCCGGCGAGGGCGTCGGCGAACGCGTCGTCGTTCGCCGTCTCGCCCGGATGAAAGCGCAGGTTCTCCAGGAGCATGACGTCGCCGGGCTGGAGGCCCGCGGCCATGCGGGTCGCCTCGTCGCCCACCACCTCGGGGCAAAGCGCGACGTCCTTCCCGAGGAGCTCGCCGAGGCGGGCGGCCACCGGCGCCAGGGTGAGGGCGGCGTCGGGCTCGCCCTTCGGGCGTCCGAGGTGGGAGCAGGCGATCACGGCGGCGCCTCGCTCCAGCAGCCACTCGATGGTGGGGAGGGCGGCGCGGATGCGGCCGTCGTCGGTGATGCGTCGCATGGGCGTCCCGTCGGCGAGCGGGACGTTGAAGTCGGCACGCAGGAGAACGCGCGTGCCCGACTCGACGGGCAGGTCTTCGAGGCGCGGCAGCGCGGCGCTCACGGTCGGCTCACTCCCCGGGCGGTTCGGTCGGCGTCGGCGGGTGGGGCCGGCGGTGTCAGAGGCGCTCGCCGAGGAACCCGACGAGGTCGACGAGGCGGTTGGAGTAGCCGAACTCGTTGTCGTACCAGCCGAGGACCTTCACGAGGCGGCCGTTCACCATCGTGTCGGGCGCCGAGAAGACGCAGCTCTTGGGGCTGCCCACGATGTCCTGGCTGACGAGCTCCTGGTCGGAGTACTCGAGGACGCCCATGAACGAGGCGTCGGCCGCCGCCTTCTGGAAGGCGTCGTTGACCTCGTCGATCGACACGTCGCGGTCGACGACCGCCACCATGTCGGTGATCGAACCGTCGGGCACCGGAACCCGCATGGCCATGCCGTCCAGCTTGCCCTGCAGCTCCGGGAGGACGAGGCCGATGGCCTTCGCCGCCCCCGTCGAGCTGGGGATGATCGAGAGGGCGGCGGCCCGCATGCGGCGGACGTCGGCCTTGCCCTTGCGGCTCGCCTTGGCGATGTCCTGGAGCGCCTGGTCGCTCGTGTAGGCGTGGACCGTCGTGATGAAGCCCTGCTGGATGCCGAAGTTGTCGTTGACGACCTTGGCGAGCGGGGCGAGGCAGTTCGTGGTGCACGACGCGTTGGAGATCACGTCGTGGCTGGCGGGGTCGTAGGTGTCGTGGTTGACGCCCATGCAGACGGTGACGTCGGCGTCGCCGCTCGGGGCGGAGATCACGACCTTCTTGGCGCCACCGTTGAGGTGCCCGGCTGCACCCTCGCGGGCGGTGAAGAGGCCCGTCGATTCGATCACGACGTCGACGCCCTGGTCGCCCCACGGGATCTGGCCCGGGTCCTTCTCTTGGAGGAGTGTGATGGTGTTGCCGTCGACGCTGAAACCCTCGGCGGTGGTCTGCACGTCGTTGGAGAGGCGGCCGCCGACCGAGTCGTGCTTCAGGAGGAACGCCATCGTCTCGCTGTCGCCGAACGGGTCGTTGACGGCCACGAGTTCGACGCCGGCGTCGCCGCCCTGGGCGAGGATCGCCCGGTGGAACGAGCGACCGATCCGGCCGTATCCGTTGATGCCCACACGTACCGCCATGGCTCCTCCAGGCTTTGCCGGGTTGCTGCTTGCGACGTCTCGAGGCGGCGGCGCCGGGGCCGCGTGTGCCTCCGAGACCGAACCTAGTCCGGCGAGCGGCGTCGTACCCACGCGAGCGGTGCCCGAGACATCGTTCGTTTTGGC
>DATLFW010000048.1:0-9552 GCA_035540775.1 Acidimicrobiia bacterium | reverse complement strand
GCCCGGTGGTGCTGTTCGGGGGCTGTGGTCGTCGACGAGCGGCTTCGCGTCCTCCGCCCCCAGTCGGCCCCGCCGCCCGGCGAGGTGGCCACCCGGTTGCTCGAGACCAACGTCATTCCGGGCGGCGCCTCCGGGGTCGTTGCCGACCGCCGGCTCCTGGTCGACCTCGGCGGGTTCGACGAGACGCTCGGAACCCTCGCCGACTGGGACCTCTGGATCCGTCTCGCCATGGCCTCTCCCGTCGCCGTCGTTCCGGAAGCCACGGTGGGGTACCGCACCCACCGTCGGGCGATGTCGCGCTCGGTCGATCGGCTTCGGCAAGAGCTGGAGGTGCTTCGCGAGAAGTACCGGCCGGAGCGGGAGGAACGGGGCGTCGAAATCTCGGAGGCGGCGCGTGAGCGTTACTACGCCGAGCTTCACCACCGGCAGGGCCGCCGGATCGAGGCGGCCCGCTCGCACTTCGCCCTCGCCCGCCGCCATGGCCAACGCCGTGGGTTCACGTGGACTCCGCTGGCCCTCGCCTGGCCAGGATCGATCCGCCTGCGCGACCGTCGCTACCTGCGCCGGGCCCCGGACGGGTGGGTCGAAGCGGCCGACGATTGGCTGGCGCCGCTCCGGGAGTACGAGTCACGATCGCCGGGCGTCGAGCGCGCTGGGAATGTGACACCCAGGCTGGGTGTTCTTGCCAACAGCCAACGACTGACGAGCTACAGGAACGAGTGATGGCGACGACCACGCTGACCAAGGACAACTTCGAGTCCACCGTGACTGGCGAGGGCATCCACCTCGTCGACTTTTGGGCGGCGTGGTGTGGGCCGTGCCGGACCTTCGGGCCCGTGTTCGAGGCGGCCTCCGAGGAACACCCCGACCTCGTGTTCGCGAAGGTCGACACCGAATCCGAGCCCGAGCTGGCTGGGGCGCTCGGAATCATGTCGATTCCCACGCTCATGGTGTTCCGCGACGGCATTTTGCTCTACTCCCAGCCGGGCGCCCTCCCGAAGCCGGCGCTCGACGACCTCATCGGTCAAGCGCGCGCGCTCGACATGGACGAGGTGCGGGCGGCGGTCGCCGAGCAGGCGGAGCAGTCGGCCGGCTGACCCGCCGCCCGGCCCTCATCCCGGGCGGAATCGCGGGTTGCCCCGGTCCCTGCGGTAGCCTGGCGGGTGAGCGGGTCGACCGATCGACCCGCGGGTTGTCCTCTCGCACTCCTGCCGTCCGTCGTCGGGGTTCGCTCGAGGTCGACCTCACGACAGACGACACAGGAGTTCTTCCCATATGAGCCGCACCTTCGCGGACCTCGGGGTCGACGACGACCTCACGCGCACGCTTGCATCCCTCGGCATCACCGACCCGTTTCCGGTCCAGGCGCTGACCATCCCCGACGCCCTCGCCGGGCGCGACGTCTGTGGCAAGGCCCGGACGGGTTCGGGCAAGACGCTCGCCTTCGGGCTGCCCCTTCTCCAGCGGCTCGGCCGCGGCGAGGCCAAGCGGCCTGCGGGACTTGTCCTCGTTCCCACGCGCGAGCTGGCGGGGCAGGTCCACGACGTTCTCGAACCGCTCGCCGAGGTCAGCGACCTTCGCATTGCGGTCTTCTACGGCGGCACCCCGCTCGACCCCCAGATCAAGGCCTTGAAGCGGGGGGTCGACCTCGTCGTCGCCACTCCGGGTCGCCTGATCGACCTGGTCCAGCAGGAGGCGTGCGACCTCAGCCGCATCGAGATGGTGGTCGTCGACGAGGCCGACCGCATGAACGACATGGGCTTCAAACCGCAGGTCGAGTGGCTCCTTCGCCGCTGCACGGCCGACCACCAGACGCTGCTGTTCTCGGCCACCCTCGACCGGCAGGTCGACTCGCTCGTGAGCCGATTCCTCAAGGATCCCGTCCAACACAGCGTGGGTGAGGAGCCGACGGTCGATTCGATGGTCCACCGCTTCATCGCCGTGCACGAACTCGACAAGGCGAAGCTGACCGCCACGATCGCCGCTCATCACGGCCGCACCCTCGTCTTCGTTCGCACCAAGCGGGGTGCCGACAAGCTGCTCAGCAAGCTGAAGGACGAGGGCGTCACCGTCTCGGCCATCCACGGCGACCGGTCGCAGCCCCAACGGGAGCGGGCACTCGAACGATTCGCGGCCGGCAAGATCGACGTCCTCGTTGCCACCGACGTGGCGGCCCGAGGCATCCACGTCGAGGGCATCGACTGCGTCATCCACTACGACCCGCCCGAAGACCACAAGGCGTACCTGCACCGCTCAGGCCGAACGGCGCGCGCCGGGCAGGAAGGCCTCGTCGTCACCCTCGCACTGTGGAACCAGCAGCTCGAGGCGAAGCGGCTGCAGAATCTCCTCGGCATCGAGATGCCGATCGTCGAGATGCTCTCGAACGACCCTCGCCTCCATGACCTCGTGGCGTGGAACCCAGAGGACGAAGCGGCGGCCTAGTCGGCTACGACAGGAAGCCGACGACGACGGGATCGCCGCTCGGGGCGACGGCCCCACCGGCCGTCTCGACCGTCAGAGCGAACCCGTCGACCGGCCCGGCGACCTGGAAGGGCGTCACCGCCGGCTCCGATCCCAGCACGCCGGCCGAGATCTTGCGATCACCGACGAGGGCCCACAGCTGGTAGGTCCGATCGCCAGCGAGGTCCGCCAGGTCGTGCTCGACGAGGTATCCCGTTCCGTCGGGGAGATAGACGAGCCGGGCCGATGCCGTCTCGTCTGGCGATCGTAGGACGACGGTCCGGGCGTCGGGATCGAGGGCGGCGTTGGCGGCCGCCTGCCGGAGACCCACCGACTCCACCGTCGCAGCGAGGTCGTCGACGCGCTCGGCCAGATCGCGCTCCTCGGCGACGGAGCCGATGGCGACGATCGTTGCTGCGGCCGCCGCCACCGACGTGACGGCGGTCGCAACCTTCCAGCGCACGGTACTCCTCGGCCGGAGCAGAAGCGGCGCCCGTGGCTCGTCGGTATCGGCGCCGCGAACGGTGCGATCCGCAATGCGGTCCCATACCCTCTCGGGTGGCTCGGGTGCAGCGACCGATGCCAGCCAGGCCGCCGTTTCCCGATGTCGGGTCACCTCCAGGCGGCACGCGTCGCAGCCTTCGAGGTGGCGCTCGAGTGTGGCGACCTCCTCCGCCTCGAGGGCGTCGAGCGCATATGCGCCGAGGAGATCACGGAGTTCGTCGTGTCCGTCGCTCATCGCTCCACCCCGACGTCCCGCAGCGCCGCCCGCAGCGACGTCAGCCCGCTCCTGATCCGGCTCTTCACCGTGCCTTCCGCCTCACCGAGTTCGGCGGCGACCTGTCGGTAGGTTCTGCCGCCGAAGTAGGCGAGCTCGATCGGTTCGCGCTCGCGGTCCGGCAGAGCGCCCAGTGCATCGCGCACCTGTTCCGCCATCGTCAGGTCGACCAGCTCCCGGTCGAGGTCGGCATCCGGTGCCCGCTCCCGCTGGACGTCCCGCGACTCGCGGCGCCGACGTGCTTCTTCCGACCGGACGACGTCGACAGATCGGCGATGGGTCAGGGCAAGAAGGAATGACCGAAGCGATCCGCGCGCCGGGTCGAAGGCGTCAGGGCGATTCCACAGCCACACGAACACCTCCTGCGTCACTTCTTCAGCGAGCGCCGCGTCGCGGATCACTCGCTTCGCCAGCGCGAACACCGCGCCGCCGTGGCGGCGATACGCCTCTTCGAGCGCCCCGTCGTGCCACCGGGCGATGCCAATGGCGAGAGCGGCGTCGCTCGCCTTTCGCGGGTCGTCGATTCTCACAGCATCACACATTCGGAACAGATGGCCGGGCGGATGACGGGAATCGCCGTCATCCATCGACCGGACGTCTCCGAATCGGGGGGTGAGGCGGGCGACCGCCGACTCGACAATTCGAAGGGATCGAGATGACTCGAACGAGATGGAAGGTCCTCGCCGCCGTCGGCGTCGTCGCCCTGCTGGGCGCCGCCTGCGGCGGAGACGACGACGACACGCAAGCGGCGGCCGGCACGGACGGTACGGAGCAGGACGGTGGCGGCGATGCGGGTGCCGAGCCGAGCACCGAGACGGGTGCTGCGGAGTTGCGTGCGGGGTTGACGGCGTTGTTGCAGGAGCACGTGTATCTGGCGGGGATCGCCGTGTCGACGGGTGTGTCGGCGGGGTTGGACTCGCCGGCGTTCGAGGCGGCGGCGGGGACGCTCGACGAGAACTCGGTCGCGCTGTCCGAGGCCGTGGGTGGTGTGTACGGCGACGAGGCGGGCTCGGCGTTCCTCGAGTTGTGGCGGAAGCACATCGGCTTCTTCGTCGACTACACGAAGGCGAAGGCGGGCGGTGACGAGGCGGGCGCAACGGCGGCCCGTGAGGCGCTCGACGGGTACCGGGCCGACTTCGGGGCGTTCCTGGCCGGAGCGAATCCGAACCTGACGCAGGACGCGGTGGCCGAAGAGCTGGTGCCGCACGTCGACACGGTGTTCTCGGCGATCGATGCCGTGGTGGCGGGTGAACCGCCGTTCGCGGAGCTGCGTGAAGCCGCGCAGGTGATGCCCGGCACGGCGAACGTGCTGGCCGGCGCCATCGTCGCCCAGTTCCCCGACCAGTTCGGGTCGGAGAGCGAGTGAACAGTTCCCTCCCTGGGACCGGTGTGCGGTCGGGAGGGCGGCGTGGCGCCGTCCTCCCGACCGCCGTCGGCACGGCATTCGCGGGTGGGCTGCATCTGGCACTCGCGGCAGCGCATGTCGACGGTTCCGCACACCGGTCCCTGCTTCACGCCGGATTCTTCGCCGTTGCAGGCCTCGCTCAACTCTCGGGGGCGGCGTGTCTCGTCCTCTCTGGCCAGGAGCGCATTCGGGCCGTCGTTCTCGGCCTGGACGCCGCCCTGATCGCGGGGCTGCTCGTCCTTTTCGGCGCGGGCGACGCCGCCCATGGCTTCGGTCCTCCAGCCGCCCTCGTGGCGGCGGCCGAGGCCGTTGCGGTCGTCGCACTGCTCGGCGCGCGGCAGTCGGTGCGCATCGTGAAGGCACGCGGCGTCTCGATCGTCGGACTCGTGGCCCTCACCGCGTTCGCCGGGGCGGGGGTTGCGCTGGCGCCCGACGACCGCCACGCCGAGGGCACGCAACACCGCGACGACGACCACCGTCATGGTCACGACGTGGTCTCGCACGGCCTGGGCGGCGACCCGTTCGACCCCGGTCCGCCCGGCCGGCCGACGGGTGCGCCCGTCGAGGGCACGGTCGCGCGCATCGGCGGCGCTCCTTCGGCGGTCGTTGCCCTCGGCGATGTCGTGTGGGTCGCTCAACGCGACGCTGGCACTGTCCGCGGGTTCGACGCTCTCACGGGTGAAGCCGTCACCGAGCCTGTCGAAGTCGGAACGCATCCCGCTGCGATTGCCGCGACCGCCGGGACCCTATGGATCGCGACGGCCGGGGATGGCCGCGTCGTTCGAATCGACGCTCGATCCGGGCTCGTGCTCGGCGCCACAGCGGTGGGCCCCCTGCCGTCGGCGCTCGCAGTCGGAGAGGGTCGAGTCTGGGTGGCCAATGCCGCCGACGGCACCGTCACCGGCCTCGACATGGCGACGGGAGGCGTCTCGGTCACGTCCTCGCGCCGAATCCGCGGCTTCGACCCCGCCTCGGGGCGGACCGATGGCACACAGTCGCGGATCGGGTACGGACCAGTCGCGTTGGAGGTTGCGTTCGGCCGCGTCTGGGTCGTCAACGCGCTCGACCGTGAGATCGTCAGCCTCGACCCTCGGAGCGGCCGCCTCGTCGGCACCCCGATCCGGGTTGCCGGCGGGGCGAGCGACGTCGTCGCTCACCAGGGGCGGCTGTGGGTGGCCGAGTCGAGTGGTGGGACCGTCGCCGAGATCGACCCGGAACGCCGAACCACGACCCGGCGTATCCTCGTCGACGAGACCGCCCAACCGGGTCAGGGACCCGCAGCCCTCGTGCCAGCGGAGGGCCGGTTGCTGGTCGTCAACAACCACGACCGCACCGTGCACGCCGTGACCCTCGCCGACGGGCGTGTCGGCACGCCGGTGTGGTTCGGCGACGGGGTGGGAACGTTCCCGCAACCCTCCGACGCCGTGATCTCCGGAGGTCGCCTGCACATTGCGTCCTATGAGGAGGGCACGCTCGTGGGTCTGGAGGTCGGATGAGAATGCGCGCCGTCGCATGCATCGCCGTGCTCTGCGGCGCCCTCGCGGGCGCATGTAGCGGCGACGACGACCGTCGAGATGCCCGGGCGCCGACGTCGAATCGAGAGGAGACGGAAGCGACGACGGTGAGCGCGGAGGTCGCAATCGAACTCTTCCGCTATCGCCCGGAGACGATCTCCGTGGGAGCCGGCGACGTGGTGACGTGGCGGAACGCCGACGGGATCGGCCACACCGTCACGGCCGGCTCGCCCGAGCGGCGGGGGTCGTCGTTCGACGAGGCGGTCGCCGCCGACGGGGGAACCGCCAGCGTGGCGTTCCCGGACCCGGGCGAGTTCGCGTACTTCTGCACCCGCCACGAATTCATGCGGGGCGTCGTCGTCGTCGGTTGACCGGTCAGGAGTCGTTCGACTGCGACCGGCGGCTCTGGCGGAGCAATGTGCTGACGCGCTGGCGCGTGACGCCGAAGACGGAAGCGATCTCCTCCTGCGTCATGCCCTCGTCGCGCATCGCTTCGGCTTCGCTGCGCCGGAGTTCGGAGGCGTGCTGTTGGAGTTCGCGCAGCGATTCGCTGAGTTCTTCGACCGGGTGCGGCCGCCCGTTCTCCTCCATGACCTCTCGGTAGGGGCGGCCCTCTGCGCGGGCGTCGCGGTAGGCGCGGAGGCGGCTGACGAGGCCGCGGTGGCGGTCGACGCTGCGCCGTAGGGCCTGCGCCAGCCGGTCGAGCGCCGAGAGGACGGGGTCGAGGCGCCGCGGGGATCGCGGTTGTGTGGGGGTCTGGTCCATGGTGTGCCTCCTGGTCCGACCCGCAATACCCATGGCCGCGCGCGCGGTACTCCTGCGTGCCCGCCGGGTGTTGTTTGACACACCAGACGTGTGATTCGCGTAGATCGGGTATAGAACGCAACGCATGTTGCGTCAGGATCCTCCCCGACCACGTGGCACCGACGCGTGGAAGGCCGACCTCATGCCGACGGCCGACAGCGTGACGGAGGCACGGCGTGTTGCCCGCATCGCTGCGTTGGCGCATGGCCTCCCTCCGACGCCGCTCGAGCTCGTCGTCACGGAGCTCGTCACCAACGCCATCGAGCACGCCGGAACGCCCTGTCGCCTCGAGCTCTCGATTGACGGGGTGGTTCGCATCGAGGTCACCGACGGCGACCAGAGCGTCCCACGACCGAGCGACGACCACGGCGTGGGGCGACCGCGAGGTCGTGGCCTCCAGATCGTGAGCCGGTTGTCGAAGGCGTGGGGAGTCGTGCGTCGCGGACGGGGGAAGACGGTCTGGGTCGAGATCGATCCCGACCGCCTGCCCTCCGAGTGGGGCGCCCCCGACATCTCTCCGTTCTGAGGCGCGAACGGCGCGAGGCCGTACGGTCAGGTGGGACACCGGGATCCCCGTCCCGTCCCTGCCGGTCTGCAACCATGACGGCGTGGATGAGCGGGTGCGCGAGCTCGACATCGAGCCGCGGTCCGTGCTGGTGGCGCTGGCGGCGGTCGGTCTCGTCCTGGCACTCGCCGGCGTGGTGGCCGCCGCTCCCCGGGCGACCGTCTATCTCGTCCTCGGCGTCTTCCTCGCCCTGGCGCTCGACCCAATCGTGGCCGCGGTCCACCGCCGGACCGGCTCGGCCCGATCGGCCGCCGTCGCGATCGTCCTCACGGGATTCGCCGGGGCCGTCGCCCTCCTCGCCCTCTTCGTCGTCCCGGCCGCCATCAGCCAGAGTCGCGACCTCGGCGACGAGCTGCCCGAGGTGGTCGCCGAACTCGGCGATCTGCCCGTCGTCGGCGCGCAGCTCGAGGAGAACGACGTCCCTGCCCGCGTCGAGGACTGGGTCGAGGACCTCCCCGAGCGCCTGTCGGTCGACGCCACGCCCCTGGAACGAGTCGCCCGCTCGGTCACCGACGGCGCGCTCGCGGGCGCCGCCGTGTTCTTGTTCGCCGTCGCCCTGCTGCTCGACGGTGAACGCCTGGTGGCGCGGGGTCGCGCGTTCGTCCGCCCGGAACGACGGGCCGACGCCGACCGGATCGCCTCGGTGCTCTACCGCTCCGTCGGCCGGTATGCGGCCGGATCGGTCTTCGTGGCGGGGATCGCGGGGACGGTCGTCCTCGTCGTCGGGCTCGTGCTCGGGGTGCCGCTGACGCCCCTCGCCGCGGTCTGGGTGGCCGTCTGGAATCTCGTGCCGCAGATCGGCGGTGCCGTCGGCGGTGTCCCGTTCGTCCTCCTCGCCCTGACACAAGGCCCGGGGACGGGCGTGATTGCTCTCGTCTTCTTCCTCCTCTACCTCCAGATCGAAAACCACCTCATCGGGCCGCTCGTCGTCGGGCAGGCGATCCAGCTCTCGCCCCTGGCGACGATGATCGCCGCCCTCGTCGGCGTCTCGGCAGGCGGCGTCGTGGGCGCCCTCGTCACCGTGCCCGTCACCGGTGCGGTGAAGATGATCGTGAGCGAGCGGCGGGCGGCGGCGTGAGTTCTCCCGTCGTCGTTCGCGAGCGGGTGCGCATCTCGACGGCGTCGATCCTCCGCGGCGTCGTGCTCACCGTCCTCGCTCTCGCCGTCTTCGCTGCTGTCGCGCGGGCATCGCGGGTGATCGAATGGGTCCTCGCTGCCGCGGTGGTCGCGGGCCTCCTCGAGCCCGTCGTGGCGGCGCTGCAGCGCCGGATGCGCCGAGGGCTGGCGGTCGCTCTGGTGGCGCTGGCCGCGGTCGCCCTCACCGCCGTGGTCGCCTATCGCGCCGTCGACGGCATCCGCCAGGGTGCCGACGCCCTGCAGGCGACCCTCGTCGACGAGGCGCACCAGCTCGAAGAGTCGGAGCGTTTCGGCGAGTTCGCCCGCGAGGCCAACTTGGCGGAACGCAGCCGGGAACTCGTCGACCAGTTGCCGCTCGTGCTCTTCGGGGAGGAGACGCCGGCGGGTGCCGTGCGAGCGGCCGTCGACCGGGCCGTGTCACTGCTGGTCGTCGTGATCCTCACGCTCTTCTTCCTCGCCCGCGGCCCCGACCTCTCCCGCGCGACGGCGCGCCTCCCGATCGACCCGGCTCGGCGAAGTGCCCTCGGTCATGCGGCCGTCGTCGCCCGTCGACGCGGGCTGGGCTACGTCCGGCGGACGATGCTGATGGCCGTGGCCGCCGGGTCGCTCGCCTTCGCCCTCTCGCACGTCGCTGGGGTCAAGGGGGCGGCTGCCCTCGGTGTGTGGGCCGCGCTCTGGGATCTCGTGCCTGTCGTCGGTTCGACGGTCGCCTTCGCCCCGGTCGTGGCGTTGGCTGCGGTCGACTCCGTCCCGACTGCGCTGGGACTCCTGCCGGCGATCGTCGCCTACGAGGTGCTGGAAGCCCTGCTCCGGCGCCGGTGGATCACGCCCGGCACCATGCACCTCGGGCCCTTCCTCACCGCTGTCGCTCTCGTGGGCGGGATGGAAG
>DATLFW010000047.1:0-2034 GCA_035540775.1 Acidimicrobiia bacterium | reverse complement strand
CCGCCAGCTCGAGCGTGAACTCGACGCCCCCCTGTTCGTGCGCGGGCGGCGGGGGGCGCGCCCGACCGAGTTCGGCGACGTCGTCCTCGACCGGGCCCGGCGGATCCGGGCCGAGATCGAGGCCATCCATGCCGACGTCTCGGTCCTGAAGGGGCTGGAGGCCGGCCACTCGACCGTCGGGGTCGTCGGCACGGCCAGCCGATGGCTCGTCCCCGCCCTGCTCTCCGACTTGGAGGAGCGGGCGCCGGGTGTCCGCCTCCGCGTGACGGAGGGGGCCTCGGAGCGGCTCGTGCAGGAGGTGGCGTCGAGCGAGCTGTCGCTCGCGGTCGTCACCGAGCCCGTCGCCGACCCCCGGCTCGAGGTGCAGCACCTCCGTGACGAGGCGTTGGTCGCCGTGGTCCGGAAGGGCGTGCGCTTCGAGGCGGAGCCCGTCCGGTTGGCGGAGCTCGGCCGGCACCGGATGATCCTCCCGCCGGTCGGCAACCCCTTGCGTCTCGAAGTGGAGGAGGCGGCGGCCGAACACGGCGTCACCTTCGACGTCCGGATCGAGATCGAGGGTGTCCGTCTCATCAACGACCTGGTGGCGGCCGGCCTCGGGATCTCGATCCTCCCCCAGACGGCCGCGCCGCGCGACGTGCCGGCCGTGCGCGACGTCGAGATCGCCGACATGCCGCCCCGGCGCCTGGCGCTCGTCTGGGCCCGGGGGGCGTATCTTTCGCTGGCCGACCGCACCGTCCAGGACGCCCTGGTTCGGCTCGTGCAGCAGCCCGATCCCGCTCGGCGCCGGGCGGCGGCCTCCCGGGCGGGTCCGGTTTCGCCCGTCTAGGCTCCGCTCATGGTGCATGACGACGACCGCCAGGAGCGCACGACCGACCGGGGGCGGATGGCGCGCCTGATTCTCCTCGCCGTTCTCCTCACGATCCTGCTGCTGTTCGGGATCGCCAACTCGCAGTCGGTGAAGGTCGATTACCTGCTCGACGACCGCCGGGTCCCGCTCGTGTGGGTGATCCTGATCTCGGCGGTGGTCGGCGCCATCCTCGACCGGCTCACGTCGTTCGCCCGCCGCCGCCGCGACTGACGGTCCGCAGACCGCCCCCAAGACGGCGGGGGTCAGCGGGAGATCAGCGGGAGAGCAGCCGGAAGCGGGTACCGCCGATGACGCGCTCCTCTTCCGCCCCGTCCCACTCGCACTCGAGGCGGTCGACGCCCGGACGGGCGCCCGCTCGGCACGGCTCGAAGCGCACCTGGCCACCGCCCTTCCACCGCGTCTCGATCCACCCGTCGCCCTCGTCCGTTCGGTTGCCGTCGAGGAGCCCTTCGTAGAACGCGGCGGCGGCCGCGACGTCGGTGACGCCCATGACGACCCGGCGCAGCACCGCCCAGCGCTCGGCACGCGGCGGGGGCTCGTCCCACCACCGTCGCGGGCCGAACTCGGCGTCGGGATCGTGCTCGTGCTCGGCGAACGCCTCGTCGGGGTCCATGTCGGTCTGAGCGATCTGGACGACGGTGCCGTGCGTCTGTGCGGGGTGGAAGAACGCCTCCCGCCACCACGGGTTGGAGAGGTTCGTGCTGGTCGGCTGGAGGCCGGCGTCGGCCATGCGGGCCAGTTGTGCCTGGATGTCGTCGACCTTGAAGGTCATGTGGTGCGGGCCGTCGCCGTGCCGGGCGAGGAAACGGGCCAGGAAGTCGAAGCGGTCGGCGACCCAGGGCTCGATGAGTTCGATTGTCATCCCGTCACCGGGGTCTTCGCCGTGGGGCCGTCGCCCGACGCGCAGTTGGACGACCCGGAATCCGAGGTTCAGCCCGCCATGGAGCAGGTCGGCGCCGAGGTCGCCGACGAGGCGTGCGGCGACAGCGTTGGCGTCGTGGAGACCGAGGGCCACGTGGTCGAGGTCCATCGGGGAAGCGTGCCCCAAGTCACGGGGGCGACGACGAATAGGTCGCGAGAGGGCGCGGGTACGCTCGGCCGCAATGGCGGATGACAACTCCTCTCGGCGAGCCCGCGACGTCGGCAAGGCGGCGGTCGACTCGGTC
>DATLFW010000046.1:0-9960 GCA_035540775.1 Acidimicrobiia bacterium | reverse complement strand
CGTTTCGCCGTCAGGATCGTGTGCCGCGATGGTCCACCACTGGTATCCGCGCCTCCTCGACGGCGAATGGCGGGAGCGGGCCGAGGCCGTCGCCTCCCGCACGTACGACCTCGCCACCTACCTCACCGAGGTCGTCGGCACGCTCGACGTGGGGGCCCGAGTGGACGCGGCGGTGACCGTCCACGACGCCTGCCACGGCCTGCGGATCCTCGGCATCTCCTCCGCCCCGCGCCGCCTCCTCGAGGCCGCCGGCGCCCGCATCGTCGAGATGTCGAACCCCGAGGTGTGCTGCGGCTTCGGCGGGACGTTCGCCGAGAAGCACCCCGAAATCTCGGGGCCGATGGCCGACGGGAAGCTCGCCATGGCGGCCGCCACCGATGCCGAGTACGTGGTGTCGGGCGACACGGGCTGTCTCCTCCACCTCGCCGGACGGCAGCGCCGGGCGGGCGTGGGACCGAAGCCGGTCCATTACGCCGACCTGCTGGCCGATGGACTCCCCGTCGGCGAGGCGGCGAGCGGCGACGCGGAGGCCAACCAGTGAGCCGCCTCGCCGACCGGGCCCGGGCCGCCGTCGCCGACCCCAAGCTGCAGGACGCCCTCGGGAACCTGACCGGTCTCCTCTCCGTCCTCGCCCGATCGGCGGCCGCCGACCCGACCCTCACCGAACGGCGCGAGCGAGCGAAGGAGGTGCGGCGGGAGACCCTCGCCGACCTCGACGGATGGCTGGCCCGCCTCGAAGCCAAGCTCACCGAGCAGGGCGCCGTCGTCCACCACGCCGACGGGCCGAGCGAGGCGTGTCGCGTGGTCGCCGACCTCGTGCGGGCAGAGGGCGTCGAGGTGGTCGTCAAGGGGAAGTCGATGGCGACCGAGGAGATCCACCTCAACCGTGCCATCGAGGCCGCGGGGGCGGAGGTGTGGGAGACCGACCTCGGCGAGTACATCGTGCAACTCGCCGGCGAGCCCCCGTCACACATCGTCGGCCCGGCCCTCCACAAGCGGATCCCCGAGATCGCCGACCTGTTCTCCGAGGTGGTGGGACGGGAGCTGCCGCACGACGCCGAGGTTCTGTGCGCCGTCGCCCGGGAGGTGCTGCGAGAGAAGTTCTTCGCCGCCGGGATGGGCATCACCGGCGCCAACTTCGCGGCCGCCGACACGGGGACGATCGTGCTGGTGACCAACGAGGGCAACGGGAGGATGTGCTCGTCGCTCCCCCGCATCCACGTCGTGATCATGCCGGTGGAGAAGGTGGTGCCCCGCCTGGCGGACGTCGCCGACCTCGTGCCCGTGCTCACCCGCTGGGCCAGCGGCCAGCCGCTCACGACCTACGTCTCGATGATCACCGGCCCCGCTCGCCCCGGCGACGTCGACGGCCCGGAGCAGCTGCACGTCGTCTTCCTCGACCACAACCGCCGGGCCCTCGCCGGGACCGACTACGAGGAGATGTTGGCGTGCGTGCGGTGCGGCGCCTGCCTCAACGTCTGCCCCGTGTACGGGCGGATCGGGGGGCACGCCTACGACAGCGTCTACCCCGGGCCCATGGGGTCGGTCCTCACGCCGCTGCTCTCCCGGGGCGCCGAAGGACACGAGCTGCCGGACGCGTCCTCGCTGTGCGGTGCGTGCACCGAGGCCTGTCCCGTCGGCATTCCCCTCGCGGACATGCTCGTCCACCTCCGCGCCGACCTTCGCCGCCCCCGGGCGGCGGCATGGGCGATCGATGCTCCCCGGCGGGCCGGGCGGCGCCGGCCGAGCGTGTTCGGACTGTGGAGCCGGGCGTGGTCGACGCCTGGCGGGTACCGGCTCACGACGGCGACGGCGCGGCGGGTCGCACGGCTCGTCGCTCGCGCCCAGCGTCGCGACGGGTGGGTGGCCTCGATGCCGGGGGCGTCGGGGTGGGCGTCGCAGCGCGACGTCCCCGTCCCCCCGGCCTCGTCGTTCCGCGACCGGTGGGCCGCCCGGCAGCGGGGCGACCTGGCGGGATGGCAGGGATGAGCGACGAGCGGTTGGGGCGGTTCCGGCTCGCCCTCGAACGGAACGCCGCCGAGGTCGTGGGTCCGGTCGCGACCGACGAGGTGGGCTCGTTCGTGGCTGCTCGCGCCGTGGAATCGGCGAGTGGCACCATGGTCGCAGTCCCGGGCGACGACGAGGTCCTCGACCGCTTCGGGGTCGTCGACGCCCTCGTGGCGGCCGGCGCTTCGGTGCTGCGGCCCGATCACCCCGACTGGCGGGGGTGCATGGCGACGGCTCGCGTGGGGGTGACGGGTTCGGTGGCGGCGGCGGCCGAGACCGGGACCATCGGGCTGGCGTGCGGACCGGGGGCGCCTCGGGCCGTCAGCCTTACGCCCGACGTGCACCTGTGTGTCGTCCCGACGGCCGTGTTGGAGGACGACCTGGGCGCCGCGCTCTCCCGGGCACTGACGGGCGGCCTCCCCCCGAATCTGGTGTGGGTCAGCGGGCCGTCTCGATCGGCCGACATCGAGAAGCGGATCACGCTCGGGGTGCACGGCCCCCGAACGCTGACGGTCGTCCTCGCCGACGGCTCGGTCAGCGACTGACGGCCGAGCTGCGGAACAGACCGGGACGTCGCCGGCCGCTCGCGACGCCCACGACGAGCAGGTAGACGACGACGAAGGCCAGCAGGGCGAACTTGGCGAGGGCGAGGGCCTTCACGAGCCCCGGTGACCCGCCCGTCACGGGGTTCGAGAGCATCGGAACCATGAGGGCGTTCTCGGCGGCGTCGAGCCCAGCGGCAGCGAGGGCACCCCAGGCCGCCAGCACGCCGAGGGCGGCGGCCGAGCCCCACGTGCGAACCCGGCACCGGGCGGCGATCCCGGCGGCGGCGGCGGCGAGCGTGACGCCGTACAGAACGAGGAAGAGGAAGTCGAAGCCGATGGAGAGGCCGGCCTTGTGCATGACGTCGGCGTCTTCCCACGACCGCACGACCTCGGTGGCCTTCTCGTGGGAGCCGGCGAGCTGGAGGGAGACCTGCCCCCGGGGAGCGGCGTCCGTCTGGGTGTCGCCGTCGATCCAGCCCAGAACCGCCCCGACGACGATCGTGGCGACGAGGAGGGCGACGAACACGCCACGCCGGTGTCGGGTCGGCCACGTCTCGAACGGGTGACGCATCGTGGGTCAAAGGTAGCGTTGCTCTCGACCGTCCGGAGGGACACTCATGACCGTCACGCTGCACTTCACCGGAGACACCGAGGCCGACGACTTCCTGGCGCGAGAGCCCCTGGCGCTCCTCGTCGGGATGCTCCTCGACCAGCAGGTGCCGATGGAGCGCGCCTTCAAGGCGCCCTGGCAACTGCGGGAGCGCCTCAGCGGACGCCTCGATGCCGCCGCGGTGGCCGCCATGGATCCCGACGAGTTCGCCGCCCGGTTCTCCGAGAAACCGGCCCTCCACCGGTTCCCGGGCTCCATGGGCAAGCGCGTCCACGCCCTGTGCGAGTACCTCGTCGAGCACTACGACGGGCGGGCGGAGTCGGTGTGGGAGGGCGTCGACAGCGGCGAGGAACTGTTCGACCGGCTCCGTGCGCTGCCGGGATTCGGCGAGGAGAAGGCACGCATCTTCGTGGCCGTGCTCGGGCGGCGCCTCGGCGTCACCCCGCCAGGGTGGGAGGAGAAGGCGGCCGACTGGCCCACCATCGCCGACGTCGACGGCCCGGGCGCCTTGGAGCGCGTCCGCGAAGCGAAGGCGGCCTGGAAAGCCTCCAAGAAGAAGGCCTGACGTCCACCGTTCTTGGCCCTTTGTGCAGGGATATGCGCTGCTCTCGAGGCCATTTTTGGGCAGCGGCGGGAGCGCGAGAGGGCGGGAATGGGTGAGGCGGGGGGTGAAGGGCCGCCAGACGAACTTGGCCCCCGGAACCGCGCAGAGCCCTGCACAAAGGGCCACGAACGGGGCTAGGGCATGACCTCGGCGCGGATGACGTCGCCGGGGAGGACCCGGAACGGGAACGGCAAGAGACGCTTCCCGTCGCGGTCCCAGAACCGGTGCGGGTGCTCCCCCGGCGACATGCACAGCACGTGCACCGAGACGCCGTCCTCCGTCCCGGGGTTCCGCACCCGATGGAACATCTCGTCTGGCGGCAGGAGGCGCGACACCTCGCCCGGCCGGTGGACCACCTCGTCGACCTTCTCCAGCACGCACCCGTCGGCGCCCGTACCGCCGTCGACCCGCCGGTAACGCGCCTCTTCGTCGAGCCCGCGCAGGTACCCGATGATCCCCCAGCACCCGTGCTCGTGGACACCGCTGCTCGTCCCCGGCGGGAAGACGACGGTCATGACGTGGAACCGGCCGTCGGGGTCGTCGTACAACAGGTGGCCCGCAGCGCCGCCGTCGACGGCCGACGTCTGCTCCTCGGTCAGCACGCCGTCGGCCTCGGCGAGGAAGGCCTCCATCGCCGGACGCATCCGCTCGACGGCATCAGCCTTCCCGGTCTCCTCGACGTCCATCGCGTCGAGGGCCGCCTCCACCGCTTCGACGAGCCGCCGGACCGCTTCCACGGCGCTCACGGTATCGTCGCGACCGATGGCTCGCTTCGCCGCTGCCCTGTCGCAGCACCCGGTCCCTGCCGAAGCCGTCGGTGAGGTCGTCGGCCAGGTGCTCGACGACCTGGCGGGCGCGCCGGTCGACCTCGCCGTCCTGTTCGTCTCCCCCCACTACGTCGGCGCCGTCGACGACATCGCGGCCACGGTCCGCACTCTGCTCGGTCACGGGGCGGACCCTGGGGGTGTCCTGCTCGGATGCACCACCGCCGCCGTCATCGGCGGCGCCCGGGAGATCGAGGACGCCGCCGCCGTCTCGCTGTTCGCCGCCCATCTCCCCGACGCCACCTTGACGCCCGTCCACCTCCACGTCGCCCGCACGCCGGAAGGTCCCGCCCTCGTCGGCTGGCCCGACGCCGTCCCCCGCAACGGCACCTTCCTGACGCTCGCCGACCCCTTCTCGTTCCCGGGCGACGCCTTCTTGGACCGGGTCAACGAGGCCGTCCCCGACCTCCGGGTCGTCGGCGGCCTCGCCTCCGCAGCCCGCGGCCCGGGCGGCAATCGCCTCGTCCTCGACGACGTCGTCACGCCCGAGGGCGCGGTCGGCGTCCTCGTGAACGGCGGCATCGAGGTCGCCACCGTCGTCTCCCAGGGGTGCCGGCCGATCGGAGAGCCCTGGGTCGTCACCCGGGCGGAGCGCAACGTCATCCACGACCTGGCCGGACGGCCGGCCCTCGAGCGGCTGCAGGAGACGGTCGACGCCATGACGCCGGAAGAGCGGGCCCTCCTCCAGGGCGGCCTCCACATCGGCATCGTGGTCGACGAGCACCAGAGCGAGTTCGACCGTGGCGACTTCCTGATCCGCAACGTGATGGGCGTCGACCGCGAGGAGGGGGCGGTCGCGGTCGGCGACTTCGTCGACGTCGGGCGGACGGTGCAGTTCCACGTCCGGGACGCCGCCTCCGCCGACGAAGACCTGCGAGAGATGCTGACGGGCACCCGGGCCGATGCCGCCCTCGTGTTCACCTGCAACGGACGAGGTCGGCACCTGTTCGGCGAACCCGACCACGACGCATCGGTGATCAACACCATGCTGGGGCCGCTCCCGACGGCGGGAATGTTCTGCGGCGGCGAGCTCGGCCCCGTCGGCGGGCGCAATTTCCTCCACGGGTTCACGGCCAGCGTCGCCCTCCTCCGGGGCTGACCCGACGCCGCAACCGCCCCGTTCGGCAGGCCGAAATCCGATGCGCGGACCCGGCCGGGTCCCCGCATAACCTGAGCCTCAGGACGCGACGAAGGGCGGAGCCGTGGCAGTACCGTCAGATCTCTCACCCGATCCCGAGCTCGAGGCGCGGGCGATCAACGTCGTCCGTGGCCTCGCCATGGACGCCGTCCAGCGGGCCAACTCCGGACATCCCGGCACGCCGATGGCGCTCGCCCCCCTCGCCCATGTCCTCTTCACGCGCATCCTCCGCTACGACGCCGCCGAGCCCGACTGGTTCGACCGCGACCGCTTCATCCTGTCGGCGGGTCACGCGTCGATGCTCCTGTACTCCTATCTCCACCTGACGGGCTACGGCCTGACCCTCGACGAGGTCCGCGACTTCCGTCAGTGGGGCTCCCGGACACCCGGCCACCCCGAGAACTTCCTCACCCCCGGCGTCGAGGTCACCACCGGCCCGCTCGGTCAGGGATTCGCCAACGGCGTCGGCATGGCGATCGCGGAGCGGTGGCTGCGCGAGCGGTTCGGGCCCGAGGTCTGCGACCACCGCGTCTACGCCATCTGCTCCGACGGCGACATCGAGGAGGGCATCAGCCACGAGGCGGCCTCGCTGGCCGGCCACCTCGGGCTCGGCCGTCTCGTCTACGTCTACGACGACAACAAGATCACCATCGACGGCACCACCGCCCTCGCCCTTTCCGACGACACCGCCCGCCGCTTCGAGGCGTACGGCTGGCACGTCCTCGACCTCGGCGAGGCGTCCGAAGACCTCGATGCCATGGAGCAGGCCCTGCGAACCGCCGGTGACGAGGCCGACCGCCCGTCGCTCCTGCTCCTGCGCAGTCACATCGGCTACCCGTCACCCAGCAAGACCGACGACCCGGCCGCCCATGGCGCGCCGCTCGGCGCCGACGAGGTCCGCGCGACCAAGGAGATCCTGGGGCTGCCTCCCGACGAGGACTTCCACGTCCCGGACACCGTCCTGACCTTCTACCGGGAGGCCGGTCGCCGTGGAGCGGCCGAGCGCGAGGCCCAGGAAGCCGGAGCGCGCCAGTGGCGGGAGGCGAATCCCCAGGCGGCCGACGAGTTCGATGCCTGCCTCGCCGCCCGGCCGACCGAGGGGTGGCACACCAAGCTCCCGGTGTGGGACACCGGCACGAAGCTGGCCACCCGCAAGGCGAACCAGGCCGTCCTCAACGCCGTGCTCGACGTCGTCCCCGGGCTCCTCGGCGGCTCGGCCGATCTCGCGGAGAGCAACGGCGTGAAGCTCGACACCGACTCCCTCGACGCCGACTCGTTCTCGGGTCGTCGCATCAACTTCGGCGTCCGTGAGCACGCCATGGGCGCCATCTGCAACGGAATGGCGCTCCACGGCGGCACCGTTCCGTTCGGCGCCACCTTCCTCATCTTCAGCGACTACCAGCGCCCGGCCGTCCGACTCGCCGCCCTGTCGCACGCCAAGGTCGCCTTCGTCTATTCGCACGACTCCGTGGGCCTCGGCGAAGACGGCCCGACCCACCAGCCGGTCGAACACGTGGCGGCGCTGCGAGCCATCCCCGGCCTCAGGGTCTTCCGGCCGGCCGACGCCAACGAGACGGCCCACGCCTGGCGGCTGCACGTCGAGGGCGACGGCCCGAGCGCCATCCTCACAACCCGCCAGGATGTTCCCGTCCTCGAGGGGACGGCGGCGTTCGACGACGTCGCCCGGGGCGCGTACGTGCTCGTCGATGCCCCCGACCCCGACGTCGTCCTCATCGGCACGGGGTCGGAGGTGTGGGTGTGCGCCGAGGCAGCCGAGCAGCTGTCCGGGCGCGGCATCGCTGCCCGTGTCGTCTCGATGCCGTGCTGGGAACTGTTCGAGGCGCAGCCCGACGACTACCGCGACGAGGTGCTCCCGCCGGGGGTGCCGCGGCTGGCGGTCGAAGCGGCGACGTCGTTCGGATGGGACCGATGGGCGGACGACGCCGTGTCGATCGACCGTTTCGGGGCGTCGGCACCCGGCACTGAGGCGCTCGAACGGTTCGGGTTCACGAGCGCCAACGTCGCCGGCCGGGCCGCCGCCCTCCTCGGGAAGGAATCATGAACGCCATCGCCCGTCTCAACGAATACGGCCAGAGCCCCTGGTACGACAACCTCAACCGCGCCTTCATCACCGAGGGTGGCCTGGCCCACATGATCGCCCAGGACGGCATCCGGGGGGCCACGTCGAACCCGACGATCTTCGAGAAGGCGGTCGGCGGCAGCGACGCCTACGACGAGCAGTTCGCCCGTCTCGTCTCCGACGGCGCGTCCACTGCCGACATCTACTGGGACCTGATGCTCACCGACATCGACAAGGGATGCGAGACGTTCCGGTCGGTGTTCGACGAGGCCGACGGGGGCGACGGGTTCGTCTCCGTCGAGTGCGACCCGACGATCGCGTACGACACCGAGGCGACCATCGAGCAGGCCCGTGAGCTCCACCAGCGCGTCGGCCGACCGAACGTGATGATCAAGATCCCGGGCACCGAAGCCGGACTTCCGGCAATCGAGCAGATGATCTCGGAAGGCCGCAACGTCAACGTGACGCTCATCTTCTCGGTCGATCGATACGACGCCGTGATCGAGGCGTACCTGCGGGGGTTGGAGCGACTGGCCGAGAACGGGGGCGACCTTTCGCGTGTCGCGTCGGTCGCCTCCTTCTTCGTGAGCCGCGTCGACACCGAGACAGACCGTCGACTCCCCGAGGGCCACGAACTGCGCGGGAAGGCGGCGGTGGCGAACGCCCGCCTGGCCTATCGCCTCTTCCGGCAGCGGTTCGCCGGCGAGCGGTGGCAGGCGCTGGCCAACCAGGGGGCGCGGCTCCAGCGCCCGCTGTGGGCGTCGACCTCCACGAAGAACCCGGAGTACTCCGACACGCTCTACGTCGACGAGCTGGTCGGCCGCGACACCGTGAACACGCTGGCCGACGACTCGATCGTCGCACTGCGCGACCACGGCGACCCCCAGCCCGACACCGTCGAGCAGGGCGACCCGGACGCCGTGCTGGAGGCGCTGGCGGAGGCGGGCGTCGACATGGCCGACGTGACCGACACCCTCGAACGAGAGGGCGTCGAGAAATTCTCGCAGTCGTTCCACGACTGCATGGACACGCTGGAGAAGCGCCGGGGCGAGCTCGCCTGACGCGGGCCGCGGTTCACCGCCGCTTCGCCCGACGGCGCACCTCCCGAAGATGCTCGCTCAATTCGGCGAGCGACGTCTTGGCGTTCAGTCCGCTCGTCGACGGCATGACGTAGGCCGGAACGCCGCCGAACTCGTGCCATCCGACGGTTGCCCGCCGGTCGACGGCGGCCCGGTAGCCAGCGAGCCCCACGAAGCAGACGACCGCCGGATTGAGCCAGCCGACCAACCGTTCCACCCGGGCGACACCGGCCCGGAACTCGTCGCGTGCGAGGTCGGCGGCCCGGGGCGTTGCCCGCTTCACGACGTCGGTCATCCCCACGCCGCGCTCGAGCGCATGGAACGGATCGCGGGCGACATCGACCAGACCAGCCGCCAGGGCCGCGGGCCAGAACCGGTTGGCGGGCCCGGCGTAGCCGTACCCTGCGTCGGCGGCGTGAAGACTCGGGTTGAGCCCGCAGACGAGCACGGTCATCCCCGGCGCCACGGTGTCGGCGAGGGTGCGTTCCCGACGGCCGCGAAGCCACAGCCACGGGCCGTCGCGGTCGACGCCCTCGACCGTGAAGCCGGCGCCCGCCACGACGTCGGCGAAGTGGTCGGGATCCCACCGCCAGAAGGTCCGGCCCGGAAGGTCGTCCGACGAGACGAACGTGTCGGGCTCGCCGTCGTCGGCCGCCACGACGACCAGGGTGACGGGTGAACCGACCGCCAGGCAGGCGTGGAGCCGGGCGAGGGCGAGGGGCAGGCGCTCGGGCGCGACATGCTGATACGACGCCCGCGCAAACGCACCACCGAGCGACCGGGGCGCGAAGGGCGGGCGTTCGAGGTCGGCCTGCACGAGGAGGGCGTGGGGCGCCGCGGTTCGGGTCAGATCGAGCATCGCCCGCGAGGCGTCGAGCGCTACCGGGGACGAGCCGAGGTCGGGCGTATAGATCCCGGGGCCGCAGCCGAGGTCGACGACGGGTCCGATGCGGCGGGCGGCGGCCGAGAGGGCGCGGGCTCCGGCGGTGATGAGATCGCGCTTGGGTCGGGCGGCGAGGTAGTCGCCGGCCTGGCGTTCGTAGACCTCGATCGTGTCGCGCTCCATCACCCTC
>DATLFW010000045.1:0-12545 GCA_035540775.1 Acidimicrobiia bacterium | reverse complement strand
TCACGCCCGGACCGGAGGCCGAACAAGCCTTCGGCTTGTACTTCCTTCCCGCCGATCACCCGGCCGCCGAACTCGGGCGGCACGTCGAGCGGTCGGTCTTCGGCGAGTTCTTCGGGAACTCGCCCGAACTCCTGGCCGCGGAGTACGGCGCGTACGAGGACACCAGCCTCTTTCTCACCGTTGTCGACCACCGCCGCCGCCTCCCCGCCGGGGTGATGCGGGTGATCGTGCCCTCCGACGCCGGCCTGAAGAGCCTCGCCGACATCGAGACGGCCTGGAACCAGCCGCTCGGCGAAGTTTTGGCGCGCACCGGGCTGGAGTTCGACGACCGTCGGGTGTGGGACGTCGCCACCCTGGCCGTGGAGAAGGAGTACCGGGGCGCCGCCAGCCAGGGGCTGATCAGCATGGCCCTCTACCAGGGGCTCGCCACGACCGCCCTACGCGCTGGCATCGGATGGTTCGTGACCATCCTCGACCTGGTCGTTCTCGACCTGCTCCAGACGCTCGTCACCGACCCGTTCCGTTCCTACGACGGGATCGAGCCGATGATCTACCTCGACTCGCCGATGAGCGTTCCGGTGTGGTGCGACATCGACGATTGGACCCGCCGGTTCCGCGCCGCCAACCCCGACCTCTACGACACCATCTGCCTCGGCACCGGCCTGGAGGCCGCCGTGCACCACCCCGACTGGGACGTCGTGGTGGCCGGCATCGACGGCTTCTCGCCACTCGGCGTGCCGTCGGGCGTCAGTTTGCTCGGCTGAGTTCGGGCCGCACGGCGGAGACGAGGGTGCCGGGGACGTGCCTCGGCGCGACGGCCGGGGCGTAGAAGTGCCCCTGAGCGAACTCACATCCCAGCATGGTCAGGCGCTGCTGCTGTCCGACCGTCTCGACGCCTTCGGCGATGGTCGTCATGCCGAGCGCTCCGGCCATGGCGATGATGGCGGCGACCAGGCTCTCCTCGGAACTGTCCCTCCGATCGAGCCCCTCCACGAAACTGCGATCGATCTTCACCCGGTCGACCGGGAAGCGCTTCAGGTACGCCAGCGACGAGTAGCCGGTCCCGAAGTCGTCGATCGAGAGCCCGACCCCGAGGTCGCGAAGCGCCGAGAGGATGTCGGTGGCCGCCGTGGGGTTCTCCATCAGCATCGACTCGGTGATCTCGAGCCACAGGGCATCGGGCGGGAGGTCGAACTCGGTGAGGGCCTCGGCCACCAGGTCGACCAGGCCCGGGTCGCGCAACTGGCGGGCCGACAGGTTGACAGCGACGTGCAGATTCCCGGCCGTCGGTAGTGCCCGGCGCCAGGCCGAGACGTGGCGGCACGACTCGCGAAGCACCCAGGAGCCGATCTCGACGATGAGGCCGGAGTCCTCGGCGACGCTCACGAAGGCGTCAGGCGGGACGAGCCCGCGGGTCGGGTGTGACCACCGGAGCAGGGCCTCCACCCCGTCGACCGACCCGGTCGCGGCCTGAACGATGGGCTGGAAGTTGAGATGCAGCTCGCCACGCTCGAGGGCGTGACGCAGGTCGAGTTCGAGGGCGAGGCGCTCGGCCGTGCGGTCGCGCATCGAGGCGTCGAACATGGCGACGGCGTCCCGGCCGGCCGCCTTCGCCTGGTACATCGCCGTGTCGGCGTCGCGAATCAGGGTCTCCGCGTCGACGTCGGGATCGAGGCCGTTCGCGCACGCGACCCCGACGCTGACCGAGGCGAACATCTCGATCCCGCGGATCGTGTAGGGCGCCTGGAAGGCGGCACGGATCCGGTCGGCGACGACGATGGCCTCGCTGTGGTCGGTCACGTCGTCGACCACCACGACGAACTCGTCGCCGCCGATGCGGGCGACGAAGTCGCGCGGGCGCAGCGTCTGGGTCAGCCGCGACGCCGCTTCGACGAGCAGTTCGTCGCCGAGCGTGTGGCCGTAGGTGTCGTTGACCAGCTTGAAGCGGTCGACGTCGAGGAAGAGCAGGGCGACCTGACGACCACTGGCCGATGCCCGGCGGAGGGCCGCCCCGACGTAGTCGCGGACGTAGAGGCGGTTCGGGAGTTCGGTGAGCGCGTCGTGAGTGGCGCGGTGGGCCAGGCGGGCCTCGGCCCGGGCGTGGGCTTGGAGCGCCCGGAACACCCGCAACACGGCAGCAGCCGTGAGAGCGAGGATGATCGCCGACAGGACGATGCGATCGCCGGGCAGCGCCTCCTGGCGCGATGCCGTCACCACGGCCGGAACGCCGAGGGCGGCGGCGACGATCGCCAGGCGGGGCCGGGTCGCCGGGGTCTCCTCGGGCGCCGACGGCGCGCACACGTCGCGCATCGTCGGGTGGGCGACGACGGCGGTGAACGCCACGTAGGCAAGCGCGTACGGCAGGTCGATGACCGAGTCCGGCAGGGCGGCCAGGTGGGCGTCGACGACCATGTAGACGATGTCGCCGGTGAGCATCATTCCGAGGCCGCACATGAGGAGCCGGTCGGCCACGACTCGGGTCCGGCTGGTGCTGAAGAGCATCCGGGCGACCACGGCCACCAGGAAGGCCGACATCGGCGGGTAGGCGGCCAGCACGAGCCGGACCGGGAGCGGCGCGTGCTCGTGGAACAGCACCGGGTTGATGAAGAACACCCACGCCAGGGTGAGAACGGCGAGGGCGGCGACGACGCCGTCGAGGATGGCGTCGGAATCACGTCGCCGCACGCCGTTTCGCGCACTGGCCAGCCCGGTGAGCCCGAGAGCGAGGACCGCATACCCCGGAAGCGTGATCAGGTCGGGGACGAGCGAACGGGACGCCGTCAGGTCACCGAGAGTCCCCATCGCCTCCCGGGCCGCACCGCCGACGAGGAACAGGCCGAGGGCCGCACAGATCAGCCACCACGGACGGCGGACCTGCGGATCGTGACGGCGGATGCCGAACAGGGTGGCGAAGAACGCCGCGGCCGCCAGCAGGACAAAGGTGGCGTCGGCCAGCGGGCCGAGCAAGCCGAGTGCGTGGAGGACCGCCCAGGTGCCTCCGATCACCACCACCAGCGTCGATGCGCGTCCGCTCGTGACGCCGGAATCCCGCGCCGTGTCCGCCCCGCCATCCATGGCGTTCTCCCTCTCCACCCGCGGTCCCCAGTTCCCCAGCCGCGAACGGACGACAACCGTCCTGAGGCGGCGTATCGGCGCGAATCAGGACGAACTTGAGGAATTTTTCGCCCCGGTCGTGCGGGCCGTCGGACGCCCGCACGACCGGGGGGCGATGGGACTACCGGCGGGCTTCGACGATGAGGTTGAGCGGGGTTTCCGCCGCCCGCCTCACCGACGTGAACCCTGCCTCCTCCAACACGCGGCGCAGCCGCGCCTCACCCGCCTGGGCGCCGAGGCCGAGGCCGACCTCCTGCGACAGCGAGTTGGGCGTGCAGATCGCCGACGACGCGGTGTAGAGGAGCGCCGCCATCGGGTTGTCGGCGATGTTGGTCGGGCGGTCGTCGAGGGCGAACGGCTCGACCAGGAGCACGGTTCCGTCAGCCGCCAGGTGGTCGAGCGCGTAGCGGGCGATGCCGACCGGGTCGCCCATGTCGTGGAGGCAGTCGAAGAAGCAGATGAGGTCGTAGGTGCCCTCGTAGCTCTTGGCGTCGGCCACCTCGAAGGTCGTCCGGTCGGCCGTTCCCGCTTCCTCGGCCCGATCGCGAGCCGTCGCGATGGACTCCGGGTGGAAGTCGAACCCGACGACACGGGCGGCGGGGAAGGCCTCGGCGATGACCACGGCGGAGGCGCCGTGACCGCACCCGATGTCCGCCACCGTCCCGCCCGCTTCGAGCTTCTCGCGCACGCCGCCGAGGGCGTCGATCCAGTTCGGCAGTTCCGCTCGGTAGCCGGTGCGGAAGAACCACTCCGTACCGTCGAAGAGGCAGGGGTGGTGGTCTCCCCAGCTCAGCGCGCCGTTGCCCCGGAAAGCCCCGGCGATCTTGTCCTTGTCGAGGAAGAGGGACGCGAAGGCGTTCATCGCCCGGGCCACGAAGACGGGCGAGGTGTCGTCCGCCAGCGCCATGGCGCCTTCGGGCGACAGCGCATACGTGTCGGCGGTGGCGTCGTACGCGACCAGCCCCGCGGCGGCCTGGCCGTCGAGCCATTCCCGCACGAGACGCTCGTTGCACCCGGCCTTGCCGGCCACCTCGCCGGCCGTCAGCGCACCTGCCCCGTCGAGGACTCGATACAGGCCCAGGTCGTCGCCGAGCCATGCGGCGAAGCACACCGCCGCACCGGTCATGTGTCCCGCCATCTGGCCCATCAGCTCCTCGAGCCGGGCCTCGTCGATCGTCACAGCCATTCCGTGCTCCTTTCGGGTCGGGTTCTCGGAGAACAGTCCGAGAGCCGAGCCCGGCGTTACACGGAATCGAGGCGCGATCTCACTCGCTCTGCCAGCGGCGGTACAGGCCGACGAGATCGTCGACGGCGTCGGGGGGCAGGTCGTCGACCTCGACCCGGCCGGCCGCAGCGACGATCTCCCGGATCTGCTCGAGGTACTCGGAGCAGTGCGGGCACGCGGCCAGGTGCCGTTCCAGTCGTCGGCGCGCCCGCCAAGGCAAGGCGCCCTCGAGGTAGTCGGTCATCAGCTCGACCGCCTCACGGCAGACGATGTCGCGGCGAGCAAACGGCATCGTCACACCCTCCCCAGTTCGAGTTCGAGGGCTTCCCTGACACGAGCGCGCGCCCGGTGCAGCAACACCCGCTGGTTCCCTTCCGTGAGGCCGAGCACCTCGCACACCTCTCCCGCGCTGAGCCCCTCGACGTCGCGCAGCACCAAGACGTCGCGTTGCATGTCCGGGAGTGTCGGCAGGATACGGCGGATCCGTCCGGCGAGATCCTCGGCCGCCAATCGACTGTCGGCGTCGTCGACCCAGGGCACGGGCGGCGCCGACCAGGCACCGTCAGGGCCGAATCGAGCGACGGGGACGGCGGGTTCGGCGCCCGGGTCGAACGGCACGGTGCGGTGCTCGCGCTGTCCCGTCGTACGCGCCCGGTTGACGAGGATCCGGAAGAGCCATGTCTTCACCGACGAGCGCCCTTCGAACCGCTCGATCCCGCGGAGCACGGCCAACCATGTCTCCTGCACGACCTCCTCGGCGACGGCAGCACTCGGCACGAACCCGTGAGCGAGGCGGAGCATCGCCGGGTGGTACTTCGTGACGATGGTGCGGAACGCCGCCTCGTTTCCCTCACGGAGGGCAGCGAGGAGCTCGCCGTCGGGATCGCGCACGCCGACACGCTACCGGCGCCGGCCGCGCCTGTCCTCTGGTCAGCCCCCCGCCGACCCGCCGGGAGGCGCGAGCCGCGCCTCGAGCCACGACACGACGTCGGCGGTCACCTCGTCGCGGTTCGTCTCGTTGAGGAGTTCGTGCCGTGCGTCGGCGTACAGGGTGAGGTCGGCGGCCACGCCCGCGGCCTTCAACGCCTCCGCCAGTCTCGACGCATGGGCGCCCATCCCGGCGGCCGGGTCGTGGTCGCCGGCGATCACGAAGACCGGACAGGAGATGGCGTCGAGCCGCTCGCAGGCTGGCGCGACGACGCCGAAGAGGTCGATGAGGTATCCGTAGGTCAGGGGGTGCTCGTCGCCGCACATCGGGTCGGCGACGTAGCGGTCGACCTCCGCAGGGTCACGGCTGAGCCAGTCGTGGGGCGTGCGGGCGGGTTCGAACGGGGCGTTGTGGTCGGTGAGCACCGTTCCTGCGGGCTCGTCGCGCATCGACGCGAACCCTTGCAGGACTTCGCCGAGCGCCGGGGCGTCGTCGACACTCGCCGGCATCCCGCAGATGACGGCACCGGCGAGGCCCGCCGAGTGCCGGGTGAGGTACGCGAGGGCGATCAGGGCTCCCATGGAGTGACCGAAGAGGAGCACGGGAAGGTCCGAGCCGAATGCGGTCGCCGCCTGCGCCCGCAATTCGTGCAGGTCGTCGACGACGGCCTCGCCGCTCCCTGGGCCCATCACCCCGACGCCCGTCGCCGCCGCCGTGCGGCCGTGGCCGCGATGGTCGACGGCAACGGCGGCGAGGCCGGCCGCATTGAGCGCCCGGGCGAACCGGTCGTATCGCTCGCTGTGTTCGGAGGCGCCGTGCGAGATGAGCACCGTCCCTCGGGGGGCCTCGACCGGCCACCAGCGCGTGAGCACCTCGACCCCGTGGGAGTCGGCGAACGTCCGCTCTTCCATCACACCCTCCTCGCGTCGGCCCTGATCATGGACGATCCGCGTCGGCGACGCTCGCCCGGCGGGACCGGCGTTCGGCAGACGGGCCGATCGGGATGCCGGGGCACGGAGTCATCAGTTCTTCACGCCAGTGGACGGCGAGGTCGCCGACGCGGGCGCCCCAGCCGGCGAGACGGGCGTCGGCGCCGGAGTGGGTCGCCTCCCACCGGGCGACGTGGCTGTCGACGTCGGTCGCCCACACGGCGAACACCTCCGTCTCGTCGAACGCGTTCACGTAGAGACCCGTCAGCGTGTGGCCGTGTTGGGCGAGGATCGGCGCCAGCCCGTCGCGCACGGCAGCCGCGTATTCGGACGCCGCCCCGATCTTCACCTTGGCGACGTGATGGACGAACAGGTCGGCCCGCACGCCCTGGGCCACGAGGTCGGCCGTCGACGGGCAGCCGTCGGCGCCGACGAGGAGCCGGTCGACGCCGCCCGACCGGTACTCCAGGGCCTTCTTCCACCAGGCGTCGAGTTCGCGGTTGTCACGGCGCTGGAGGTTGAGCCGGTCGACGGCATGGCGCCAGCCCTCCCACCCGCCGGGGCACTCCCAGATGTTGACGACCTGGGGCCAGCGACCCGTCACGCCCATGACCGAGAACGTCCCCTGGAGTTCGAAGTTGATCTTCTCGTTCCCCGCTGCCGCGACGGTGTGCTCCATGTACGGCCACGTGCCGGTCCCGACGATGTCGACGACCTCGTGTAGGAAGAGTTGCATCCCGCCACGCTAGTTTCTGACGGACCGTCAGACATTGGCGGGCGGCCGCCGCGTCGTCCGCCGGGAGAGGACATCCCGCATGATCCGCTTCGAACTTGGCCTCCAGCCCAGCGCATATCCCTGCACCTTGGGCCGAGAACGATGACGTACGCGCCGTTGGAAGGGGTGCGGATCGTCGAGTGCTCGATGCTCGGTCCCGCCGCCATCACGACCGCCCTCGCGGACCTCGGCGCCGAGGTCATCAAGATCGAGCCGCCGCAGGGCGACTACGTGCGCCAGATGACCTGGCCGATCGTCGAGGGCACCTCGCTCATGCACCTCCACGTCAACCGGGGGAAGCGCAGCGTCGTGCTCGACCTCCGCACCGACGAGGGACGGGAGGTCTTCGTCGACCTCGTCCGCAACGCCGACGCCGTCGTCGAGGCCATGCGCCCCGGTGGGCTGGAGCGGCGGGGCGTCGGCTACCCGCAACTGCGGGAGGTCAACCCCGCCATCGTCTTCATCACCATCTCCGGCTACGGCATGACCGGTCCGTACCGCGACTACCCGAGCCACGGCATCGCCTACGACACGTGGGCCGGCGTCGTGAAGCCCGAGGTCGACGACGACGGGTTCACCTATATCCCCGAGCACGTCTCGATCGGGATCAACGCCGCCCCGCTGTACGGCGCCATCGGGATCCTGGCCGGCATCGTGCGGGCGCGCGCCACCGGCGAGGGATGCCAGATGGAGATCGCCCAGTCCGACGCCGCCGCCGCCGTCGACTGGCTCCGCTCGGAGACGTACCGCGCCTACGAGCGTCCGGAGTCGGAGGTGACCGGCAACGAGGCCGACAACTTCGAGCGACGGGCGCCGGGGACGGCCGGAATGCGCGACGGCGTCCGCTACAACATCTACGAGTCGAAGGACGGACACGTCCTGTTCATGGCCTCGGAGCAGGCGTTCTGGAAGAACTTCTGCGAGGGCGTCGGCCGCCCCGAACTCTTCGAGGCGCACCCCGGGTCGAAGTACGCCGACCACGCCGTCGGCAACGTGGAACTCCGCAAGGAGCTGCGCGACATCTTCCGCACCCGCACCACCGTCGAGTGGTTGCAGTTCGGGGGCGAGGTCAACACCCCCATCGCACCGGTGAACACTCCCCAGACCCTGGCCGACGACCCGCAGTTCCACGACCGCCTCGGATGGATCCCGAAGGAGCGCCTCGGCGCCGACCAACTGCCGCTGCCCGTCAAGGTGGTCGGTGACGAGCTTCCGGAGCCGGAAATGGCTCCGACCGTCGGCCAGCACACCGACGCCGTGTTGCGCGACGTCCTCGGCTACGACGACGAGCGGCTGGCGGCGCTGCGCGACGCCGGCGCCCTCGGATAGCGGGTCCGGCTCCGGTGGTACGCGTCGACGACCGAGACGGCGTTCGGGTCGTCACCTTCGACCGCCCGGAGCGGCTGAACGCCTTCGACACGCCGACCTACCACGCCGTCGCGTCCGCCCTCGCCGACGCCCTCGACGACGAGGCCGTGCGGGTGGTGGTGATGACCGGCGCGGGCCGGGCGTTCTGTGCAGGGCAGGACCTCGACGAGCTGGCGGCCCTGGCCGACGGCACCGCGCCGGAGGGGACGGGCACCGGGTTCGTCGCCCTCCTCGACGTACTGGTGCGCTTCGACAAGCCCCTCCTGGCCGCCGTCAACGGGGTGGCCGTCGGGATCGGGGCGACGATGCTCGCCCACTGCGACGTCGTCGTGATGGCGACCGACGCCCGGCTCCGCACGCCGTTCGCGGAACTCGGTGTGCCGCCGGAGGGGGCGAGCAGTCTCCTGTTTCCGGCGCGGCTCGGATGGCAGCAGGCGGCCCGGCTCCTGCTGGCGTCCGACTGGCTGAGCGCGCAGGAGGCCGTCGACGCGGGGCTGGCACTGAAGGCGTGCGACGCCGCCGAGGTCGTCGACGAGACCGTCGCAATCGCCGCTCGCATGGCCGCCCACTCCCCCGCCGCCGTTCGTACCATCAAGCGCCTCATGCTCGACGGGCAGCGCGACGCCGTCGGCGCCGCCCGTGAGCGTGAGGAAGCCGCCTTCGCCGCTCTCTTCTCGTAGCCCCCTCCTCCCATCCCCTTTCCGTCTTGGGGGAGTTGTGACCGCATCGCGAGCAGAAGTCCCCCAAGACGGAAAGGGGGGCGCTGCGCCCCGTGCGTTCTCAGGGAGTTCTCAGGAAGCCCTCATACGGTCTTCAGCGCCGTCTCCGACGCTGTCGGTGACCGCCGGTCCCCCGGCGGCGAACCGACACGAGAGAAGGAGCGATCGATGATCGACCGAGGAGGGATTCGGCGCACGCTGGCCATCGGCGGAGTTGCCATGGCGACGGTGGCGGGCTTGGCCCTGGCCGTCGGCGTGACGGGTGCAGGCGCGGGCGGCGACAGCAGCGCCATCACCCTGACGCAGAGCGACGAGGACACCGGCGCGACCGACGAGCGACGGGAGCGACGGGAAGAGCGCCGCGAGGAATTCCGGGCCCAGGCCGAGGAGTGGCGGGAGTGCGTCGAGGCCGAGGGCGTCGACCTGCCCGAAATCGAGCGCGACGACGACGGCCGCCCCGTCGGTCCGAAGCCCGAACTCACCGACGAGCAGCGCGAGGAGATCCGGGCCGCCGCCGAGGAGTGCGGTCGGCCGCCGGGTCACCGCATCCGCCGGGCCCACCGTGAGGCCCGGGCGGAATGGCGGGAGTGCGTCGAGGCCCAGGGCGTCGACCTGCCCGAAATCGAGCGCGACGACGACGGCCGCCCCGTCGGTCCGAAGCCCGAACTCACCGACGAGCAGCGCGAGGAGATCCGGGCCGCCGCCGAGGAGTGTGGACCGCCCCCGGGTCACCGCATCCGCCGCGCGTTCCGTGCCGGCGCAGCGGGTGACGCCCGGCCGGCCGACGCCCCCGCGACGGACCGCGACGCGGTCCGCCTCCGGGTCGCCTGAGGCCCGACCGGGCGTCTGGGACACTTGGCGCCGTGCGGGTGCTCGTGGTCGACGACGACCGGGGGATCCGGTCGTCGCTCGACCGGGCCTTGCGGAGCGAGGGGTACGAGGTCGTGCTGGCCGCCGACGGCCGGGCCGCCCTCGCCGCCGTCGATGCTCCCGACGGGCACCCGCCCGACGCCGTCATCCTCGACGTCATGATGCCGGAGCTCGACGGCCTCTCCGTGTGCCGCGAGCTCCGGCGGCGCGGCCACGACCTGCCGATCCTCGTCCTGACCGCCCGCCACAGCGTGGGCGACCGGGTGGCCGGGCTCGACGCCGGCGCCGACGACTACGTCGTGAAGCCCTTCGCTCTGGAGGAACTGCTCGCCCGCCTTCGCGCGCTGCTCCGCCGGGCTGCTCCGCCCGACGGGGACGTCCTCGACCTCGCCGACCTCGTCGTCGACCCATCCGCTCGCAGCGTCGTCCGGAGCGGGCAGCCGGTCGAACTGACCCGAACCGAGTTCGACCTCCTCGAACTCCTGGTTCGCAACGCCGGGATCGTCCTCACGCGCGACGTGATCATGGAGCGGGTCTGGGGCTACGACTTCCCCACCACCTCGAACTCGCTCGAGGTCTACGTCGGCTACCTCCGGCGCAAGACCGAGGCTGGCGACCGTCCCCGGCTGATCCACACCGTGCGCGGCGTCGGCTACGTCGCGCGCGAGCCATGAGCCTGCGCACCCGCCTCACCGTGTTCGTGGCCGGGTCGGTGGCGCTGGCCGTCCTCGCCGTGTCGGCCGTCGGGTGGTTCGCCGCTCGTCGCGAACTTCGGGGCGAGGTCGACGACGCCCTGCGGGCCCGGGTTCGGGCGGTGGCGGCGGCCGCCACCCCCCTCGACCGCCTCCGTCCGGCCGACCGCCCCGCCGACCGCACGGCCGACCGGGTCGCTCGCCGCCCGAGCCTGGAAGAACGGCTCGGCCTCGACCCGTTCGGAGAGGTCGACACGTTCTTCCAGGTGATCGGGCCTCGGGGCGTGACCCTCACTCCCCCCGACCAAGCGGTCACTCTCCCCGTCGACGAGGTCGACCGAGCGGTCGCCCAGGACGGCGGCGAGGCCCTCGTGCTGCGGGACCTCGACCTCGAAGGGCTCCACCTCCGCATGGCGACCGGGCACCGGCCGGGTGGGGGCGCCGTCCAGGTCGCCCGCTCGCTGGAGGAGGTCGACGGGGCGCTGCGCGGCCTCGGATGGCTGCTCGCCGCCGTCGGTGCGCTCGGCGTCGTCGGTGCCGCCGCCGTCGGCACTGTCGTCGCCCGCCGCTCGGTGCGTCCAGTGGAGCGGCTGACGACCGCCGCAGAGCAGGTGGCCGGCACCCAGACGCTCGCCCACCGCATCGACGTCGAGAGTGACGACGAAATCGGGCGGCTCGCCCGCGCCTTCAACGAGATGCTCGAGGCACTCGAACAGTCACGGGTGCAGCAGGAGCAGTTGGTCGCCGACGCCGGCCACGAGCTGCGGACGCCGCTCACGAGCATCCGCACCAACGTCGAGATGCTCGACCGGGCCGCCGACCTCCCGCCGGCGGAGCGGGAGGCCCTCGTGCGCGACCTCCAGGAGGAGGTCGCCGAGTTGAGCGCCCTCATCGGCGAGCTGGTCGACCTCGCCACCACCCGCGCCGCCGCCGAGCAGGAGGTGGTCGACGTCCGGCTCGACGAGCTGGTGGAGCGAGCGGCCGAGCGAGCCCGACGGCGCTCGGGGCTCGCCGTCGAAGTCGAGACGTCGCCCGTCCTCGTGCGAGGGCGCCCCGGACTGCTCGAACGGGCGGTCGGCAACCTCCTCGACAACGCCTGCAAGTTCGCGGCCGAGGGCGCTTCGGTCGACGTGACCGTCTGCAGCGACGGCACCGTCGAGGTCGCGGATCGGGGGCCCGGAATCGCGGCGGCCGACACCGACCGGATCTGGGATCGCTTCTACCGGGCCGACACCGCCCGGTCGCGGCCCGGCTCGGGGCTCGGGCTGGCGATCGTCCGCCAGGTGGTGACCAATCACGGGGGCGACGTGTTCGCCCGGGCCCGGGAGGGTGGCGGCGCCGTCGTCGGATTCCGCCTCCCGGTCGTCGCGGAGGTCGGCGCCGAAGACTGACGTGTGTGTGCGTACTGCGTCTCGCTATACGCGACGCGGTACGCACACGCCGGTGGGCGGGTGCGCCGCGGCGACCCGTACGATGTGACGGCCCGTCAGATTCGCCCACGGCGGAAGGCGCATGGACCTCTCCCTCAGCGACGACCAGCAGTCGATCGTCGAAGGCTTCGACCGCTTCCTCGAGCGCGAGTGCACGCCCGAGCGGGTGCGGGCGGCAGAGCCGCTCGGCTTCGACGCCGATCTCTGGAAGCAGCTCACCGAGATGGGTCTCACCACGCTGGCGCTGCCGGAGGACGCCGGGGGCGGCGCGTTCGGGCTGCTCGATGCCGCCCTGGTGACGGAGTCGGCCGGCGCCCGCCTGGTGCCCGCCCCGTTCGTCGAGGCCGCGGTCGCCGTCCGGGCGGTGGTGCGCGCCGGGCAATCCGTTCCCGCCGACGGTCTCGTCACCTTCGCCCTCCACCCCGCCGTCGACGGTGTCGCCCGCCTCGTTCCGGGCGGTGCCGTCGCCGTCGCCGTCGAGGGCGACGACGGCGT
>DATLFW010000044.1:0-2907 GCA_035540775.1 Acidimicrobiia bacterium | reverse complement strand
CTTCTACGTGGGGCCCGACTTGGCGCGGGTCCTGGCCCGGCGAGGGCACGATCTCGTCGTGGGCGATCCGGCCGACGGCCTGGTCGAAGAACTCGAAGGCGTCGGCGCCGCCGTCGAGGCGGTCGAAGGAGTCCGCGACCTCGCGGAGGCAGAGTCGTCGCAACGGCTCCTCGACGCCGCCATGAACCGGTTCGGGCGCGTCGACGCCGCCGCCGCCTTCACGGGCCAGATCGTCGTCGGGAAGTTCACAACGTCGACCGCCGACGACCTCCAGCGGGCGGTGCGCGGCTGCCTCGAGGCGCCGTACCACTTCCTCCGCACGTTCGTCCCCGTGATGGTCGAGCAGGGCGACGGGCAGGTCCTCGTTTTCACCAGCGCCGCCGGGGCCCGACCGACACCCGGCGCTCCCCTCTACTCGTCGGCGCGAGCGGCGGCCAACATGCTCGTGCGCAACGTGGCCGGCGAGGTCGCCCGGTCCGGCGTCCAGGTCAACGCCGTCGGCACCAACTTCATCGACTTTCCCGAGTTCCTCCGGGCGAACCGCGCCGACGACGAGGAGGGGCGGGCACGGGTCGAGGGAATGGTCCCGATGCGCCGCCTCGGCAGCGTCGAGGAGGTCGCCCACTTCGCCGCCGCCTTCCTCGACGGCACCGCCCGCTTCATGACCGGGCAGTTCGTCGCCGTCGCCGGCGGATGGGCGTGAGCCCCCCGACTCCCAACGAGCCCGACTTCCAGGGGACGATCGGCCGCACCTACCAGGATTCGACACCGTGGTGGCCCGACCCGCCGCCCGGGTTGGGCGGCCCCAACGTCGTAATGATCGTCCTCGACGACACCGGCTTCGCCCACTTCGGCTGCTACGGCTCCGAATTGGCCACCCCCGCCATCGATCGGCTCGCTGCCAACGGCCTGCGCTACACGGGCTTCCACACCACCGCGCTCTGTTCGCCGTCCCGCGCCTGCCTCCTCACCGGCCGCAACCACCACGCCGTGGGGATGCGGGGCGTCTCGAACTGGAACACGGGATTTCCTCACATGCGAGGCGGCATCAGCCCCCGGGCGGCGACGGTGGCCGAACTCCTCCGCGACCACGGCTACGCCACCTACGCCGCCGGGAAGTGGCACCTCGCTCCCATGGAGGAGTGCAGCGCGGCTGGTCCGCACACCAACTGGCCGCTGCAAAAGGGGTTCGACCGGTTCTACGGCTTCCTCCAGGGCGAAACCGATCAGTTCCATCCCGAACTGACGTCCGACAACGGGCACGTCGATCCCCCCGGCCGGCCCGAGGACGGCTATCACGTCTCGGAGGACGTCGTCGACCGAGCCATGGGATGGGTGAGCGACCTCCACTCGCTCCGACCCGACCGCCCGTTCTTTCTCTATCTCGCCTTCGGCGCCACCCACGCACCCCACCAGGCACCCGAGGCGTACCGGGCCCGGTGGCGGGGACGCTTCGACGACGGGTACGACGCCGTGCGGGAGCGGTGGTTCGCCCGGCAGCTGGAGATGGGCGTCGTGCCAGAAGGCACCACCCTGGCGCCGCCGAACCCGGGTGTTCCGGCGTGGAGCGACCTGACCGACGCGCAGCGCGCCTTCTCGGCCCGCCTGCAAGAAGCGTTCGCCGCCATGCTCGAGCACACGGATGCCCAGATCGGCCGGCTCGTCGACTTCCTCGAACGACGCGGCCTCCTCGACGACACGCTGCTCCTCGTCCTGTCCGACAACGGCGCCTCGCGAGAGGGCGGGCCGTACGGCGTGATGGACGAGTTCAGCTTCTTCAACGCCGCGTGGGAGGACATCGACGCCATTGCCGCCACCCGGCTCGACGACATCGGCGGGCCGCACTCGCACAGCAACTACCCGTGGGGGTGGGCGCAGGCCGGCAACTCCCCGCTGCGGTGGTACAAGCAGAACACGTACGGCGGCGGCGTGCGCGACCCGCTGGTCGTCCACTGGCCGGCCGGCCTCGGCGAGGCGGGCGGGTTCCGACGGCAGTTCTGCCACGCCGTCGACATCGCCCCGACGATCCTCGACGTCACCGGCGCCCCGGTGCCCGACGAGTTCCACGGCCTCCCGCAGATCCCGATGCACGGTGCATCGCTGCGCGCCACGCTCGACGACGCCGAGGCGTCAGCGCCCCGGTCGATCCAGTACTTCGAGCAGATGGGCCACCGCGGCTTGTGGGCGGACGGGTGGAAGGTCACGACCTACCACGAGCCCGGCCATCCCTTCGACGACGACGAGTGGGGGCTGTTCCACCTCGACGAGGACTTCTCGGAGTGCCACGACCTGGCCGCCGCGCATCCCGAGAAGTTGCGCGAGCTCGTCGACGCCTGGTGGGCCGAGGCCGGACACCACGGCGTCTTGCCCCTCGACGACCGCACCATCGAACTGTTCGGCGGCACTCCCCGCCCCGCCACCGTCCATGCTCGGAAGGAGTACGTGTACGTCCCGCCCGTCTCGCACGTGCCCGCCGACGCCGCTCCGCCCTTCGGCGGGCGCTCGTGGGTCGTCACCGCCGAGATCGACGTGCCCGAGGGCGGGGTCGAGGGCGTCCTCTACGCCCGGGGCGCCCACAACGTCGGGCACACCTTCTTCGTCAAGGACGGTGCCCTGCACTTCGACTACAACGCGCTCGGCAACCACACCCGAGTCAGCGCTCCCCTGCCCCTGTCGCCCGGCGTCCACGAGATCGCCGTGCGCTTCCACCGCGACGGCAAGGGAGGTCGGCTGACGATCGCCGCCGACGGCAGCGACCTCGCGTCGGCCGACGTGCCGCGGCTCGTGCGCATGCTCGGATCGACCGGGCTCGACGTCGGCCGCGACGCCCTCGCCACCGTCGTCGACGACTACGAGGGGCCGTTCCCGTTCACGGGTTCGATCGAGCGCATCACCTTCACGATGCTC
>DATLFW010000043.1:0-8824 GCA_035540775.1 Acidimicrobiia bacterium | reverse complement strand
CGATCAGCGGCGCGCGGATGGGCAAGTGTAGCAGACGAGGGTCGTTTCCAGATTTTGGTAGACGCCGGAAACCGGCCGTGACCAGGGAGAACGCGAGATCGCCTACATCTGGTCCTGGTCGAAGACCGGGGCCTCCTCGTCGTCCTCGAAGAGGTCGGGCTCGTCGTCGGGCTCGGGTTCGATCACCACTTGGAGACGTTCCCGGCCCCGGGCGATCTCCTGGATGGTGCGATCGAGCACGACCTCGAATTGGGCGAGCTTGCGGTCGATGTAGTCCTCGGCCTCGTGCTTGAGCGCCCGGGCCTCAGCGTCGGCCGCGTCGACGACCCGCCGAGCCGTCGCCTCGGCCTCCCGGACGATCTCCGTCCGCTGCACGAGCCGTTCGGCCCGGGCCCGAGCCGCCTCCACGATCTCCTCCGCCTCCCGGCGGGCCTTCCCGAGGAACTCCTCACGCTCCTTCAGCAGCCACCGCGCCCGGCGCAGCTCCTCGGGCAGGCGGGCGATCGCCTCTTCGAGGAACTCGAGCAGTTCCTCCCGGTTCACCAGCACCGACGCCGACAACGGCATCGGGCGGGCGCTCTCGATCTGCGAGCGGACCCGCTCGAGGAGGCTTTCGACGTCGCGTTCGTGGTGGATCGCCATGTCAGTCTCTCCCGAACCGCTCGTCGAGCCGCTTCGCCACGATGGGCGGCACCATCGACGACACGTCGCCGCCGTACTGGGCGACCTCCCGCACCAGCGACGACGCCAGGAACGAGTAGCGGGGGCTCGTCGAGATGAAGAAGGTGTCGATGCCCGAGAGACGCTGGTTCATCTGCGCCATCTGAAGTTCGTAGTCGAAGTCGGAGACGGCTCGGAGGCCCTTCACGATGGCGTCGGCGCCGTGTTCGCGGGCGTAGTCGACGAGAAGTCCCTCGAAGGAGTCGATCCGCACGTTGTCGAGGTGGGCGGTGACGTGGCGAAGCATCTCTTCACGCTCTTCCAGCGTGAAGAGGGGCGACTTGGAAGGGTTGCGGATCACCGCCACCACGATCTCGTCGAAGTACCGGGACGTGCGCTCGATGATGTCGAGATGTCCGTTGGTGACGGGGTCGAACGACCCGGGACACAACGCGGTCGCCACGAAGGCTCCTCACTCGGCGGCTGCGACGATCACGAGCGTATCGCCGTAGGTCTTCGAGCGGACGAACCGCCACTTCGGGGGAAGTCCCGGGGGCCCGTCGATGTCTCGGCGGCGGATGACGACGAGGGCGCCGGGCGCCACCCAGCCGGCGCCGAGGATGGCGAGATCCTGCTCGACTTCAGCGGTGGGCACGTCGTAGGGCGGGTCGCAGAAGACGAGGGTGAACTCCGCGTCGGGCGCGGCACCGGGGCGGCGGAGGAACGCCCGCACATCGGCCTGCTCGACCCGCGCCCGGTCGTCGAAGTGGGTGTGGGCGAGATTCGAGCGGATCACGGCCGCCGCCTTGGCGTCGCGCTCGACGATCACCGCCGACGCGGCGCCCCGGGAGAGCGCCTCGATCGCCATGGCACCGCTCCCGCCGTACAAGTCGAGCACTCGGGCGCCTTCGAGGTCGGGACCGAGCGACCCGAACAGCGACTCCTTGACGCGGTCGGTGATGGGGCGGGTGCCGAGGCCGGGCGGCGTGTCGAGGCGCAGGCCACCGGCCGTCCCGGCGATCACCCGCACCCCCCGTCCACCCGGGCGTCCTCTCGGCCGGCTCACCTCGGCATGGTGGCACGCCGTACGCTCCCTGGGATGGAAGCCACCCCTGCCGACGCCGAGCGCACCGACCCGTACGCCGACTCCCTCTGCTTCGGGTGCTCGACCCGCAACACGGTCGGACTGCGTCTCGACGTGCACCACGAGGGCGACGGCACGGGGTGGGCGACCTTCACGCCCCAGCCCGAGCACGAGGGACCGCCCGGGTTCCTCCACGGCGGGCTGGCCGCCACCGCCCTCGACGAGACGATGGCGTGGGTCGCCCATCAGGCGGAAGGCGAGGCGTGCGTGACGGCCACTCTGAGCCTCCGGTACCGCAAGCCCGTCCCGCTCGCTGGGGGCCCGTACCGGGTGGAGGCGGAGACGGCGAAGGCGACCGGTCGGCGCCGTCGCATCGTCGGGCGTTTCCTCCTCGAAGACGGCTCGACGGCCGTGGAAGCCGAAGGCGTCTTCATCCGCATCCGCTGATCGTCGCATCCTCGCCGTCTTGGGGGACTTCGCCGTGTACTGCACGGTGAACGCCCCCAAGACGTCGAGCAAACTCAGGACTTGAAGAGGAACTCGACGGCGTCGCCGAGGAGGTCCTCGACCTCCTCCGCCAGCTGCCGGTGCTCGGTGAGCGAGGGATCGGCGTCGAGGATCCCCTCGGCCACCGCACGCGTGTCGACGACGACCGGCTCGTCGCGCGGTAACCGCCCGAGCTTCAGGTCCGAGAACCCCGACTGGCGCTCGCCGAACACCTCACCCGCGCCGCGGATCTCGAGGTCGGCCTCGGCGAGGTGGAACCCGTCGGTCGACGACACCATGGCGGCCATGCGGGCCTCGCCGTCCGGTGTCGACGGCGCCGCCACCAGGTAGCAATACGCGGCTCCCCCACTCCGGCCCACGCGGCCCCGCAGCTGGTGGAGCTGGCTGAGCCCGAACCGGTCGGCGTCCTCGATGACCATCACGGTGGCGTTCGGCACGTCGACGCCCACCTCGATCACCGTGGTGGAGACGAGCACGTCGACCTCTCCGGCCCGGAAGCGGTCCATCACCGCCTCCTTCTCCCGCGCCGGCATCTGACCGTGGAGGAGACCGAGGCGGAGCCCCGCCAACTCGGTCTCCGCCAGCCGCTCGAACTCGGCCGTGGCCGCCTTCGCTTCCATCTTGTCGGAGCCCTCCACGAGCGGGCAGACGACGTAGGCCTGCCGTCCCGCCTCGACCTCCGAGCGCACCCGGGCGTACGCCACCAGGGGCGCCGTGTCGGGCGGCACCAGTTCGGTGACGATCGGGATCCGGCCCGGCGGCATCTCCCGCAGCTCCGACTTGTCGAGGTCGCCGTAGACGAGCATCGCCGCTGTCCGAGGGATCGGGGTGGCCGTCATCACGAGCACGTCGGGTTCCTCGCCCCGCCCCTTCAGCAACGCCCGCTGCTCCACCCCGAAACGGTGCTGCTCGTCGACCACCACCACACCGAGCGAGCGGAACGGGAGGTCGCCGTAGAGCAGGGCGTGGGTTCCCACGAGCACGTCGACGAGCCCGGCGGCCAGGTCGCCCTCGATCTGGCGCCGCTGCGCCGCCGTCGTGCGGTTCGTCAGCAACTCCACCCGCACCGGACGCTCGCCCATGAGCGTGCCGTCGTGAGGCACCGTCAGGCGCTCCACCATGCGGCCGATGCTGAGGTGGTGCTGCTCGGCGAGGACGGCGGTCGGCGCCATCAAGGCGCCCTGATGCCCGCCCTGGACGGCAGCGAGCAGCGCCGTCACCGCCACCACCGTCTTCCCTGATCCGACGTCGCCTTGGAGCAGGCGATGCATCGGCACCGGCCCCGCCATGTCGGCGAGGATCTCGTCGATCGCCGCCCGCTGGGCAGCCGTCAGGTCGAACGGCAGGGACGCGTGGAAGTCGTCGACCAGCGAGCCGGCCACGACGTGCTCGATCCCCTCTCGCCCCGACTCCAGCGCCCGTTTGCGGGCGACGAGTCCCAGCTGCATCCGGAGGAACTCGTCGAAGACGAGCCGGCGGCGGGCGGCGACGTGGTCGGCGTCGGCGTCGGGCGCATGGATGCCCCGGTAGGCGGCGGTCCGCCCCACGAGGTCGTGCTCCGCCCGCACCGCCTCGGGCACCGGATCGGCGAACTCGCCGGCCCGCTCCAGCGCTTCCGCGACGAGTTTCTGGATCTGCCAGGTGTCGACCTCGGCCTTCCCCGACTGGGGGTAGATCGGCACGATGACGCCGGTCTTCTGCCCCAGCCGCCCGAACACGTCGACGACGGGGTTCGTCATCTGGGCCTTGCCCCGATAGACGTCGAGCTTCCCGAAGAACGCCGCCTCCGTGCCCGGGGGCAACTGCCGCTCCCGCCACGCCTGGTTGAAGAAGGTCGCGGTCAAACCCGACGTCCCGTCGGTGACCACCACTTCGACGAGTGATCGCCCGTTCCGGGTGCGACGGGCGCGGACCTTCGTGACCTCGGCGTAGACCGTCGCCTCCTCCCCCACCTGGAGGTCGGCGATGGCGGCCCGCTTCGTGCGGTCGAGGTAACGGCGCGGGTAGTGCTCGAGCAGGTCGAGCACGGTCTCGATGCCCATGGCTGCCAGCCGGGGCCGCAGCTTCGGGCCGCACCCGCGCAGCGTGGAGACGTCGATCCCGTTCAGGAACCGGAGCGTCCGAGCCACGCGCCGGCTACTCGACCCCGATGAGGTAGGGGTAGAGCGGCTGGCCGCCTTCCTGCACCTCGACCTCCACGCCCGGGTGCGCGAGCGCGAGGCGTTCCTTCAGCCGCTCCGTCTCGCCCGGGTCGGCCTCGGCGCCCACCACGATGGTGACGAGTTCGCCGTCGTCGCCGACCAGGTGCTCGACGAGCCGGACGGCCGCCTCGGCCGCCGACGCCTCCACGGCGACGACGCCCTCGCGATCGAGCCCCATCCAGTCGCCTTCGTTGATGGGGCCGGCCGGCGACGGCGCATCGCGGATCGCCTTGGTGACCTCGCCCGTGCGCACCCGGGCCGCTGTTTCGGTGATGGCCGCGATGTTGGCGTCGAGCGGCGACGACGGGTCGTACGCAATGAGGGCGCTCAGCCCTTCGACCACCGAGGTCGTGGGTACGACCTCGACCCGCTTCGAGGTGAGCTCGTGCACCTGGGTCGCCACCGGCACGATGTTCTTGTTGTTGGGAAGGATGACGACGGCGTCGGACGGGCAGGCCTCCACGGCCTCGAGGATCTGCTGGGTCGAGGGGTTCATCGTCTGACCGCCGGCGACGACTTTGGATGCGCCGAGCCCTGTGAAGAGACGCTGGAGCCCGGGGCCCACGGCGACGGCAACGACGGCCGTCTCGCACGGCTCCGCATCGGGCGCCGCCTCACCGCCACCCGCCTGCTCGCGGACCCACTGCTCTTCCTCCACCTGCTCGGCGAGGTCGGTGACGCGGATGTTGCGGGGCCGGCCCGCCTCGATCCCCGCTTCCACCGCTGCGCCGATGTCGTCGGTATGGATGTGGCAGTTCCACAGCCCGTCGCCGCCGACCACGACGATCGAGTCGCCGATCGCCGCCCACGCCTCCTTGAACCACGGCACCTTCTCGTCGTCGGCGTCGAGGAGGAACATGACCTCGTAGCGCAGGTCGGCGACATCGCTGCCTTCCATGTGCGCCCGGACGGCGGGGGGAGCCTCGACGAGCTCGGGCTCGGGGACGGGCCGCCCGTCGACGACGTTGAGGAGGGCGTCGAGGAACAGCACGAACCCACGGCCGCCGGCGTCGACGACACCGGCTTCCTTCAGCACGGGCAGCAACTCGGGCGTGCGGTCGAGCGAGTCGCCGGCGACGCGCCGGGCGGTGTCGAGGAGGTCGAGGACGGCGCCGTTCGAGCCGTTGCGGAACGACTCGACCGCCTCGGCCGTCTCGCGCACGACCGTCAAGATGGTGCCTTCGACGGGGCGCATGACCGCCTCGTAGGCCGTCTTCGACGCCGATGCCAACCCCTCGGCCAGGCAGGCGGCGTCGACGACGTCGGCCGTCGAGAAGCTGCCCGAGAGGCCACGCAGGATCTGGCTGAGGATGACCCCCGAGTTCCCGCGGGCACCCATGAGCGAGCCGTGGGCCAGCGCCCGGCAGACTTCTTCCATCGTGTTGGTGCCGTCGAGCTCCTTCAGGACCGACTCGACGGTCAGGACCATGTTGGTGCCCGTGTCGCCGTCGGGAACCGGGTAGACGTTGAGCCGGTTGAGCTCCTCCCGGTGCGCCCGCAGCACGTCGCGGTAGCGCTCGACGGCGAGCTTCAGGGTCGGGGCGTCGAAGTGCTCGATCGGTGCCATGACGGCCTGACTGTATCGCCCGGGGTGCGCACCGCCGGGGGTGGGTGGCGTGCTTCGCTTCTGCCGGTCCGTGCCTGATACCCTGACGCCTTCTCCTGACGTCCTTTCCGGGCCAGAGCGCCGCGAGGTCTTCCCATGAGTGCAGTCTGCGAGCTGTGCGGCAAGCGTCCCCGCGTGGGGATGCGCCTCAGCCACTCCCACCGCCGCACGAAGCGTCGCTGGAACCCCAACATCCAGCGGGTGCGCGCCGTCGTCAACGGCGCCCCCAAGCGCCTGCGCGTCTGCACCTCCTGCCTGAAGGCGGGCAAGGTCCAAAAGCGCGGCTAGTCGGCGGGGTGCTCCTCCTCGGGGCGCTCCCCCGCCCCGACGTCCTCGCTCTCCTCTTCGGAGTGCTCGCTCGCGCCGCCAGGGGCGAGGCGCACCGCCAACCAGGTGGTGATCGGCACCGACGAGACCAGCCCGATGCTGCCCACCAGGGTTCGGACGATCTCGACGGCGACCGCCTCCCCGTTCGCCACCGCCCCCAGTGACTGCTCGCTGAGCACGAACAGCAGGAGCAGCGGGAGGGCGGCACCCGCGTACGCCAACAGCAGCGTGTTGACGGTCGAGGCCACGTGGTCGCGCCCGATCCGGAGCCCCGACGTGTAGAGCGCCCGGCGAGTCATGGACGGGTTGACGGCCCGCAGTTCCCACACGGCCGACGCTTGGGTCACCGTCATGTCGTCGATGGCGCCGAGGGCGCCGATGACGGCTCCCGCCAGGATGAGGCCTTCGAGGTCGAGCCGGCCCCCCGCCACCTGCAGGTAGAGCGCCTCCTCGGTGGCGAAGCCCGAGAACTCCGAGACGGCGACGAACATGGCCGCCAGGACCGCCGTGAGGGCGAGGCTCGCCAGCGTGCCGAGCAGCGCCACCGTCGTCATGGTGTTGAACCCGTGGGCGAGGTAGAGGGCGAGGAAGGCGATGGCCGCGGCGCTCACGATCGCCACCAGCACCGGGCTGCGGCCGTCGATGATGGCGGGCAGCGTGAACTGGAGCAGGACGACGACGCTCACGACGAGCCCGCCGAGGGCGGCGAGCCCCCGGATCCGCCCGAGGAGGACGACGGTGACGCCGAAGAGGAGGGCGAGTCCGAGCAGCACCGGACGGCGCTCCCGGTCGGCGAACTGGTACTCCTGCTCCCCCGCCCCCGGCGTGCGGCTGACGACGATCTCGTCGCCCTCGTCGAAGTCGGGGCTGGTCGTGTCGATCGGGATTTCGAGCGTGCGCTCCTCGCCCTGGTGGGGGCCGCCCTTGAGTTCGATCGTGACGAACGAGCAGACGAGGAAGTCCTCGGGGCGGGTGCCCGGACAGGCGGCGTCCTCCACCGCCACCACGTCGGCGCCGTAGAGGTCGCTCACGAATCCGAGGCGGCGGATGTCGGGGCGGTCGTCGCCGGTCGGTCGCAAGACGACGATCCCGACGACGGTGAGGACCGCCAGGGCGACGGCCGTCACCACGAGGCGCTTCTTCACGACCTCGGGGACGTCGACCTCGTGTTCGTGGGCCACGGCCCGCCATTCTCACGGATCCCCCCGCCGTCTTGGGGGACTTCTGTCCGCCATGCGATCACAACTCCCCCAAGACGGGAGGGGACGCGCCTCAGGCGTGGTCGCCGCCCCGGCCCGTCACCGCACCCGGGTTGACGGGGCCGACGCCGGCGCCGAGGGCGACGCCCCGGCGGATGGCCGCCGTGACGAACTCCTTCGCCCCCGCCATCGCTTCGGCCAGCGCCTCGCCACGAGCGAGACGGGCGGCCACGGCGGCGGAGAGCACGCATCCCGTCCCGTGTGTGTGACGCCCCGGCACGCGCGGGCCCTCCAACCACATCACCCCGTCGGCGCTGACGAGGCAGTCGTGCGCATCCTCACCGGCGAGGTGCCCGCCCTTCACCAGCACCGCCTGCGGGCCGAAGTCGAGCAGGCGCCGACCGACGTCCTCCATGGCCGCCCGGTCATCAGGCGCCTCGACCCCGGCGAGCAGGGCGGCCTCCGGGAGGTTCGGGGTGACGAGCGTGGCCAGCGGCAGGAGCGACCGGCGCACGACGTCGACGGCGTCGGCGGCGAGGAGGGCGTCGCCGTGCTTCGAAACCGACACCGGGTCGACCACCAAGGGCGAGATCGCATGCGTTCGCACGGCATCCGCGACCGTCTCGACCAGTTCCGCGTCGGCCAGCATGCCCGTCTGGGCGGCGTCGACACCGATGTCGGTCGCGACCGACGCGATCTGGGCGGAGACGAGCGCTGGCGATACCCGCTCGAACGCCTGCACCCCCACGGTGTTCTGGGCGGTCACGGCCACGATCGCCGCCGTCCCCCAGACGCCGTGGGCCTCGAACGTCTTCAGGTCGGCCTCGATCCCGGCGCCGCCTCCCGAGTCGGAACCGGCGATCGTCATCGCCCTCGCCACCCGCACGCCCTCGCTCATGGCACCGGATGCTCCCACCCACCGGGCAGGTGATGCTCGCCCTCGACGGTCGCCACGACGAGCCCGTCGTCGACGACCTCGCCGATCCGCGTCGGCGCCGCCAGCCCCCGCCGGGCGAAGGCCTCGGCGACGGCGTCGGCGTCGGGCGCCGTGAAGCAGAGTTCGTAGTCGTCGCCACCCGCGAGGGCGTCGTCGAGCGTGGCGCCCGGTGCCACGGGAACCGCGGCGCCCGAGATGCGGAACCCGACGACCGACTCGGCCGCCACGCGGGCGAGGTCACCTCCGAGACCGTCCGAGAGGTCGATCATGGCGGTCGCCCCGGCCTCGGCCGCTGCTTCGCCC
>DATLFW010000042.1:0-4463 GCA_035540775.1 Acidimicrobiia bacterium | reverse complement strand
GTACGGCGACGTGCTCGACGTCGACCGCGACTCGGGCCGCGTCACGGTCGAAGCGGGCATCCGCCTCCACGACCTCAACGATCACCTCGCCGACCACGGGCTCGCCATGGCGAACCTCGGCGACATCAACGTGCAGACCCTGGCCGGCGCCATCTCGACCGCCACCCACGGCACCGGCGCCCGGCTCGGCAACATCGCCACGCAGGTGGCCGCCATGGAGCTGATCACCGCCGACGGGTCGGTGGTTCACTGCTCGCCCGACGAGGAACCCGAGGTGTTCCAGGCCGCCCGTGTCGGCCTCGGCGCCCTCGGTATCGTCTCGAAGGTCACGCTCCAGTGTGTCCCGGCCTTCAACCTCTCCGCCCTGGAGGAGCCCGCCCGCCTCGACGACCTCCTCGACGACCTCGACGCGCTGGCCGACGGCCACGACCACTTCGAGTTCTTCTGGTTCCCGCACACGGAGTGGTGCATCACGAAGCGCAACACCCGAACCGACGAGCCGGTCCGGCCCCGGAGCGCCTGGAAGGCGTGGCGCGACGACATGCTCCTCTCGAACTACGTCTACGACGTCGTCTGCCGGATCGGCCGCCGCCGCCCCGAGCGGATCCCGGATCTCGCCCGCTACGTGACGTCGCAGCTCGGGCGGGTGCGCATGGTCGACCGGAGCGACAAGATCTTCGCCAGCCCACGCGTCGTGAAGTTCAACGAGATGGAGTACGCCATCCCCCGCGCCGAGGCAGCCGGGGCGCTCCGCCGGCTGCGGGAGGTCATCGACGAGGAAGGCTTCCTCGTCAACTTCCCGGTGGAAGTGCGATTCGTCGCTGCCGACGACATCTTCCTCAGCCCGTCGACCGGACGCGACACCTGCTACATCGCCGTCCACCTCTACAAAGGCATGGACTTCGAGCCGTACTTCCGCGCCGTCGAGGCGATCATGCAGGAACGGGGCGGCCGCCCCCATTGGGGCAAGCTCCACTTCCGCGAGGCGCCCGACCTCGAACCCGCCTACCCCGACTGGGGGCGCTTCCAGGCCGTCCGCCGCCGCCTCGATCCCGACGGCCGCTTCGCCAACGCCTACACCGAACGCGTCCTCGGCCCTCTCGGATGACGCCCCGGGGCCCCGAGACCCACCGGTTCGAGACCGGCGAACTCGAACTCGCCGTCCACGAATGGGGAGGCTCTGGGCCTGCGATCCTGCTCTCGCACGCCACCGGCTTCCATGGCGTCGTCTGGCGGCCGGTCGCCGAGCGCCTCATCGACCAGGGGCACCGGGTGTTCTCGTTCGACTTCCGCGGCCACGGCGACAGCGACGCCCCCGACATCGAGTATCGGTGGGAAGGATTCGGCCGCGACGTCCTCGCCGTGGTCGAACACCTCGGCCTCACGGGTGACGCACGGCCGTTCGCCGCCGGTCACTCGAAGGGTGCTGCGGCCCTGCTGATGGCCGAGGCCGAGCGCCCCGGCACCTTCCGCGGGCTGTGGCTCTTCGAGCCCATCATGATGCCGATCGACCCGCCTCCTGGCCCCCACGACGACAACCCCCTCTCGCGGGGCGCGAGGCGCCGGCGCATGGTGTGGGACTCCCCCGACGAGGCGCTCGCCAACTACTCGGCGAAGCCACCCCTCGACGTGCTGGCGCCCGCGGCACTCGCGGCGTACGTGGAGCACGGGTTGCGCCTGACGCTCGACGGCACCTGGGAGTTGAAGTGCCGGGGCGAGATCGAGGCCCGGGTGTATGCGATGGGCTCTGCCCACGGCGCCTACACCCGACTGGGGGAGATCACGTGCCCGGCCACCGTGTTCTGCGGCGAGCACACGAACGCGATCCCGGCCGACTTCGGACGCGACTTCGCGGAGCGGATCCCGAACGGCCGTTTCGTCCTCGCCGAAGGCTTGGGCCACTTCGGTCCCCTCGAGAACCCGGAGTGGGCGGCCGCATCGATCGTCGAGTCCGCGTCGGAGGCGGAACACCAGGCGCAGGGCTAGCGTCGCGCCCCTCGGGGCTTCGCCCGAACGCGGAGGTGTCTGGATGCGTCGTTACCACTCCATCGTGATGGACAGCGCCCGGTGGGAAGACTTCGAGTTCCGCCCGGACGACATCGTCATCAGCACGCCGCCGAAGTGCGGCACGACATGGATGCAGCGCATCTGCGCCCTCCTCGTCTTCCAGGAGACGGAACTCGACCGCCCCCTCTCGGCCATCTCCCCCTGGCTCGACATGCTCACCGAGAAGCGAGAGGTGGTGTTCGCCGACCTCGACGCGCAGGAACACCGCCGGTTCGTCAAGACGCACACCCCCTTCGACGGGCTCCCCTACGACGCCCGCGTCACCTACGTGTGCGTCGGCCGCGATCCTCGCGACGCCGGCTTCTCGTTCGACAACCACATGGGGAACATGGACATCGACGCCTTCCTGGCCGCGCGCGCCGAGGCGGTCGGACTCGACGACCTCGCGGAGGTCATGCCCGACGGCCCGCCGCCACCTCCGTCGGAGGATCCGCTCGAGCGCTTCTGGGGATGGGTCGACACGCCGGACGACGGACGGGCAGGCATCGGCACTCTCGAGGCACTGCTCCACCACCTGGCCACGTTCTGGGAGGCCCGCCACCTTCCGAACGTGGCGCTGTTCCACTACGCCGACCTGAAGGCCGACCTCGAAGGAGAGATGCGCCGCCTGGCCGGGATCCTCGGGATCGACGTGCCGGAGGAACGCTGGCCGGTGCTCGTCGAGGCCGCCACCTTCGAGCACATGAAGGAGCGCGCCTCGTCGATGGCTCCCAATGCGGAGCGAGGCATCTGGAAGGACAACGCCCGTTTCTTCGACCAGGCGCGACACGGGAGTTGGCGAGAGTTCCTCGACGAGAACGGCCTGCGCCGCTACGAGGAGCGAGCGACGGCGTTGGCGTCACCCGAACTCCTTGCCTGGGCCCACGAGGGCGCCCGCGTCTTGGGGGAGTTCGCCACCTCCTAGATGCGCACCTCCCCCAAGACGGGAAGGGCGACGGTCAGCCCTGCGACGCCATCTGGGCCGCCGCCTGCTCCATCTCCTCCATCGAGACGTCACGGACGTGCGTCGAGATGTGCCAGCGGTGACCCCAGGGATCGTCGAACGTCCCGGAGCGGTCGCCGTAGAACTTGTCTTCGACGCCCTGCACCACCGTGGCGCCGGCCTGCTCGGCCTTCGCGACCACGGCGTCGACGTCCTCGACGTAGACGTGGAGCCCGACGGGCGTTCCGCCGACGGTGCGCGGCCCCCGGGCGTCCATGTCGGGGAACTCGTCGGCGAGCATGATCACGCTGTCGCCGATCGACATCTCGGCATGGCCGATGGTGCCGTTGGGCCCCGGCATGCGCATGCGTTCCTCGGCGCCGAGCACGTCTCGGTAGAAGTCGATGGCGGCGGTCGCGCCGTCGATGATGAGGTACGGGGTCACCCGTGGATAGCCGTCGGGAATCGGCTGGACGTCAGCCATGGTGGACCTCCTCGGTCTGGGCTTCACCCACTCTGACACGAACGCGTGTTCGTGTCCAGGGGGTCACTGCTTGAAGCCCGCCAACACCGCCGCCCAACGCTGCGGGTCGCTCTGGTACGGGGCGTAGAAGCTCACGCGGTCGACGGCGTCGCCGAAGCGCTCGAGGATCTTGCCCGGGAGTTCCTCGGGTTCGCCGGTGACGGCGAAGGTGTCGAGAATCTCGTCGTCGACCAGCGCCCCCATCTCGGCCCACTTCCCTTCCTTCGAGAGCCGGTTGAACTCGCCGTGGAGGTCGCCCCAGCCGTGGCACTCGAGGACGCCGCGGTAGGCGGGCGTCGAGCCGTAGAAGGCGATCTGGCGCTTCACGCCGTCGCGAGCGGCCGCCAACTCCTCCTCGGTCGTTCCCGTCACCACAAAACACGGGTACAGCACCTCGAAGTCGGCCCGGGCACGGCCCGACCTGGCGAGCCCCTTCTCGACGGCGGGAATCGTCACTTCCCGCAGGTACTTCTCGGTCGTGAAACCGTGGGCGAGGAGGCCGTCGCACACCTCCCCGGCGACCTCGGTCATCTTCGGCCCCACGGCCGCCAGGTACACCTTCGGTGCGCCGTACTCGCTCGGGCCGGGGTTGAAGAACGGGTTCGAGAGGGTCACGGAATAGACATCGCCGCGGAAGTCGAGGGGCGCCCCCTCGTGCCAGTGCGCCCACACCGCCCGGGTGGCGAGCACGAGCTCGCGCATGGCCGCCGCCGGCTTCTCGGGCCACGGCATCGAGAAGCGCTTCTCGATGTGCGGACGGATCTGGGAGCCGAGACCGAGGGCGAACCGACCCCGAGAGTAGATCTGGAGGTCGTTGGCGAGCTGGGCGAGGTGGAAGGGGTTGCGGGCGAAGCCGACCGCAATTCCGGTGGCGAGCTGGACCGACGTCGTGTGCTCGGCGGCCAGCACGAGCGGGAAGAACACGTCGCGTCCCGTCTCGGCCGTGACTGT
>DATLFW010000041.1:0-2257 GCA_035540775.1 Acidimicrobiia bacterium | reverse complement strand
GCCGTGGAGGAAGACGATCGGGTCGCCCTCGCTCATCTCGACGTAGGCCATGGTGTGTCCCTCGACCTCGACCCGCTGCTTCGGGTGCTCGGCCGTCTGCATCTGCCGGTTCACGTGTCGCCTCCCGGTTCCGTGGCTTCCCGGGGGCGGGTCCACCCCCACTGCTCCCATGACACCGACTCCTCGACCGGGCGACGCGGTGCCTCGCCCCACCGTCCGAGCGGATAGCCAACTGGGATCATCGCGAACGTGTCGACGTCGTCGGGGATCCCGAGCAGCGCCTTCACCTCCTGCTCCCGTCCTCGATGCATGGTGGTCAGTGTCGTGCCGAGGCCGAGTGCCCGGGCCGCCAGCATGAGGTTCTGGATCCCGGGATAGACGCCGGCCTCCACGTTGCGCCTGCCCCTGGCACACGCGACGAGGATGACGGGCGCCTCGTGGAGATGGTGGGCGAGGTGCTCGGCGGATGCCATGTTGCGGGTCACCTGGGGGTCTTCGTACGCCCCGCCCGGAACGGCCGACTGGTACGTCTCCCACACCTCCCGGTACAGCTCGCCGAGCCGGCGCTTGCGCTCGGGGTCGCGCACGACGACCCAACGGAGTTGCTGGCGGTTGCTGCCGGAGGGCCCCTTGTTCGCCGCCTCGAGGATCGTCCACAGGTCGTCGTCGCTGACGTCGCGCGTCGGGTCGAGGCGGCGCATCGCTCGCGTCGTGCGGATGGCTTCGAAGACGTCCACGGCGCAGGAGTGTGCCAGCGGGCGGCGTCGGGCGTCGAGAACGGCCCCGTGGGTCGGGGAGGGCCGCCACTAGGATGCGGCCCCGTGGCCCGGATCGCCTTCCTCGGCCCTCCCGGTACGTTCGCCGAGGAGGCCCTCCTCACCCAACCCGATCTCGCCGACGAGGAGCCCGTTCCGGAGCGCACCGTTCCCGACGTGATCGCGGCCGTCGAGGAGGGCGACGCCGATCTCGGGATCGTCCCCATCGAGAACTCGATCGAAGGTTCGGTCACCGTCACCCTCGACACGCTGGGCTTCGACACCCACCTTCTCATCCAGCGCGAGGTCGTGCTCCCAATTTCTCTCAATCTCATGGCGCGCCCGGGGACCAAGCTGCGCGACGTCACGACGGTGATGTCGCACCCGCACGCCAACGCCCAGTGCAGGGGTTGGCTGGCGGCCAAGCTCCCGGGCGTCGAGGTCGAGGCCGCCAACTCGACGGCCGACGCCGTCGCCCGGGTCGCTCGCTCACGACGGAAGGGAGTCGCCGCCATCGGCACCCGCCACGCCGGCGAACTCCACGGGCTCGACGTGCTGGCCGCCGAGATCGAGGACCATCCGGAGAACCAGACGCGCTTCGTGCTCGTCGGCCACGGGGTACCGGCGCCGACCGGCCACGACAAGACGTCGATCGTGATCTTCCAGCGCCAGGACCGGCCCGGGTCGCTCCTCGCCATCCTCCAGGAGTTCGCCGCCCGTTCGGTCAACCTCACCAAGCTGGAGTCGCGGCCGACCAAGCGGCAGCTCGGCGACTACTGCTTCTTCGTCGACCTCGAGGGCCACGTCACCGACGAGGTGGTGGCCGACGCCCTGCGCAACCTCAAGGCGAAGCAGGGCGACGTGAAGTTCCTCGGCTCCTATCCGGCTGGCGGCACCCACGAAGTGGGGGAGCGCCGGCGAGCCGCCACGAAGGCGTGGCGGGAGGCTTCGTCGTGGGTCGAGCGACTCCGCAAGCAGGTGCGCACCCTTCCGGAGTTCGACGGGTGATCGATCTCCGCGCCCTGCGCGACGAGCCCGACTACCGCTCCGGCATCCTGCGGAAGGGCGCCGACGGGGCGACCCTCGACGCCCTGCTCGAAGCCGACGATCGGCGCCGGGCGCTCCGGGCCGAGGTGGAGGAACTCCGCGCTCGCCAGAACGCCGCCAGCAAGGAGATCGGCAAGGCGTCGCCCGAGGAGCGGCCGGCGAAGATCGAGGCGGCCGGGCGGCTGAAGGAGGAGCTGGCAGCCCGGGAGCCGGAGCTGACGGCGGCCGACGACCGTGTGCGCGATCTGCTCGTCCAGGTCCCGTGCCCGGCGGCCCCCGACGTGCCCGACGGCGGGGAGGACGACTTCGAGGTCGTGCGCACCGTCGGCGACCCGGTGGCCAAGCCTCCGCTCGACCATCACGACTACGGCCGGGCGATGGGCTTCGTCGACCAGGAGCAGGCGGCCGAGATCTCGGGCTCGCGGTTCGTGTACCTGATGCGCGAGGCGGTGCTG
>DATLFW010000040.1:0-3302 GCA_035540775.1 Acidimicrobiia bacterium | reverse complement strand
ACCCCGTCACCGGCGTCTGGGGCGAGCCCTTCGACGACGCCGACGGCGACGGCTGTTACGACGCGCCGGGCGAGACCCACACCGACCAGGTGTGGAACCACGCCGGGGACGGCGGGTTCGTCGGCGCCTTCTCCGTGCGCGGTGTCACCATCGTCGGCGACCCGCAATCAGCCGGGAAGTGGGACGGCCTCTGGGGCGGCGCCGGCTTCGGGAGCCAGTGCGCCGAGGGCGTGTTCGACGACACGTGGGCTCGGGCAGTGGTCTTCGACAACGGTCGCTCGTCGGTCGCCGTCGTGTCCCTCGACGTCGTCGGGTTCTTCAACATCGAGGTCCAGCGGGCGCGCCGCGAGCTCGCCGCCCGGTACCCCGAGATCGCCGAGGACCTCGAGGAGATCGTGATCGCCTCGACCCACACCCACGAGGGTGTCGACACCATGGGCTATTGGGGCCAGACGCTGGGCGTCGACGGCAAGAGCCCGGCGTACCAAGCGTTCATCCGCAGTCAGGTCCTCGACGCCATCCACGACGCCTGGATGGCTCGCCGCCCCGCGCAGGCCAAGTTCGCTCGCACGGAGCACACCGTCGGCGTCCGCGACTCGCGCGACCCGCAGGTGATGGATCCGTATGCGTACTCGGCCCAGTTCGTGGCCGACGACGGGTCGGGCGACGTGCTCGGGACGATCGTGAACTGGTCGAACCACCCGGAGGCCCTCGGCGGGAACAACGGCTTCATCTCGTCCGACTTCCCCCACGGAACCCGTGAGGCAATCGAGGCCCGGTACGGCGGCACCGCGGTGTACTTCTCCGGCAGCGTCGGCGGTCTCATGACTCCCCTCCGGGCGCCGGTGGTCGACCCGAAGACCGGCCACGACTACGGCACCGGCGAGACGCTCGAGCGCGCGTACGCCATCGGCCGGATCCTGGCCGAGGCCGTCTCCGACGACCTCGATGCCGCGGAATTCGCGCCGATCGACGGATTGTCGGTCGAGAGTCGCGAGTTGTTCATCGGTACCGACAACACCGCGTTGTCCGCCCTCAACGCCGTCGGGGTCTTCGACGTGCCGTCGTTCGTCGGCGGCGAGTCGTGGGGGAGCGATCGGGCCTTCCACCGCCCGGGCGTCCCGGCCGGGCGTACCGGCACCCAGTTCCGGACCGAGATGGTGCGGGTGGAGGTCGGCCCCGCCATGTTCCTCACGGTGCCCGGCGAACTCTTCCCCGAGCTCGAAGTCGGCTTCCCCGACCCGCCGGTCGCCCGGTGCGCGGAGGCGAACACGGGAGCGCCGCTCGAGCCCGTCATCTCGGAGCACGACGACGCCCAGTACCAATTCGTCCTCGGGCTCGCCCAGGACGAGCTCGGCTACATCGTGCCCCGGTACGACCACTGGTTCTTCCACGCGCCGGGCACCGAGGCCGGCAACGGAGACGGCATCGTCCCGGTCGGCGCCTTGGAGGCCGAGGACCCGTGCGGCGAGGGCCACTACGAGGAGACGGTGTCGGCGTCCAGCGCACTCGCGCCCTGGACGACGTGCGTGGCCGCCGAGCTCGCCGGTCGCGACGACGTCTGGCACGAACACTCCGCCTGTTCGTACGCAAATACGCACACGACCCCCCACGGTCTGGCCGGGAGTGTCGTCGACCGGTATGGCATCGGCAGTCACCCGGGGCACGACCATGGCCACCAGGGGCACGGTCATGGACGCAGCCAGGGAAAGGATCAGGGACAGGGCCACGCGCACTGACGGCTGGCGCCTCGGCGGCGTTCACACACCGTTCACATTCGGGCAACAGCAGGGAAACGGCGCCCTGGCACGCTGACCTGCGATCCGGTCCGACCGCTCCGGTCGACCACACTGTCGCTGTCACACACCGAGGAGAGGGGCTCCATGGCAATCAAGGCCGAGTACATCTGGATCGACGGCACGGAGCCGACCGCCAAGCTGCGGTCGAAGACGAAGGTCATCGAGGGTGACGCTTCGGTGCTGCCCATCTGGGGCTTCGACGGTTCGAGCACCAACCAGGCGCCCGGCGACCGTTCCGACTGCGTCCTGCAGCCGGTCATGTCGGTGCCCGACCCGATCCGTGGCGGCGACAACATCCTCGTCCTCTGCGAGGTGCTGCTCACCGACATGACGCCGCACCCGAGCAACACCCGGGCCGCCTGCGTCGAGGTCGCGGAGCGCTTCAAGGACCAGGAGCCGATCTTCGGGATCGAGCAGGAGTACACGTTCTTCAAGGACGGCCGCCCGTACGGCTTCCCCCTCGGCGGCTTCCCTGCTCCGCAGGGCGGCTACTACTGCGGCGTGGGGGCCGACGAGGTGTTCGGCCGCGACGTTGTCGAGGCGCACCTCGACAACTGCCTCAAGGCCGGCCTCCACATCTCGGGGATCAACGCCGAGGTGATGCCGGGGCAGTGGGAGTTCCAGGTCGGACCGGTGGCGCCGCCGCAGGTCGCCGACGAGTTGTGGCTCGCCCGCTGGCTCCTCTACCGGACGGCCGAGGACTTCGGGATCTCGGCCACCCTCGACCCGAAGCCGGTCAAGGGTGACTGGAACGGCGCCGGCGCCCACACGAACTTCTCGACCAAGGCCATGCGCTCCGACTTCGACGCCATCGTGAAGGCGTGCGAGGCGCTCGGCGAGAAGGCCGCCGAACACGTGAAGAACTACGGCGCCGACATCGAGCACCGCCTCACGGGCATGCACGAGACGGCGCCGTGGAACGAGTACAGCTACGGCGTCTCCGACCGTGGGGCGTCGGTGCGGATTCCGTGGCAGGTGGAGATCGACGGCGGCGGCTACATCGAGGACCGGCGTCCGAACGCCAACTGCGACCCGTACGTCGTGACCCGCCTCATCACCGAGACGGTCTGCTCGAAGCTCGCCTGACCCTCTCGGGCGACAGCGGCAACGGACCGGGCCCGGCCATCCGGCCGGGCCCGTCCCGCGCTCTCCTCGCCCCCGCTTTCGGCCGCTTTCCGTCGCGTGGACGACGGAAAACGGCCGAAAGACTGACGCGGAGAAGATCGCAGTCGCGCCGGACGCCCTCGAGGCGCCTAGCTGGGTCATGTGGGACGACGTCGACCGCCAAGCCCGGCGTCAGCATGGTCTCATCACGAGGGGGCAACTCCTCGAAGCCGGCTTTTCAGAGGCTGCCATTCGATGGTCGGAGGCCGAGGGCCGGCTGAAGCGGGTGCGGTCGGCGGTCTACTGCATGGCCGGGGTTCCTCCGTCGCAAGAGCAGGCGTGGCTCGCGGCAGTGTTCGCAGCGCGTGGCGACGCCGTCCTGTCGCACGCGTCAGCCGC
>DATLFW010000039.1:0-9310 GCA_035540775.1 Acidimicrobiia bacterium | reverse complement strand
CGGTCACACCGCCCGCTGGAAGGGGCACGACGTCTTCGTGGAGGCCGCGGCCCTCGTGGCCGAGCGGCACCCGGCCGTGCGGTTCGCCGTGGTGGCCGGGTGCACGTTCCCCGAGCACGAGGGAGCGTTCGACGCCGCCGTGCAGCGGCGGGTCGGCGAACTCGGCCTGTCGTCACGGTTGGTGTGGACGGACGGGGTCGACGACATGAGCGCCGCCATGGCCTCGTTCGACCTGCTGGTGCACGCCTCCCGCCTCCCGGAGCCGTTCGGACGGGTGGTCGTGGAGGCGATGGCGCAGGGGACGCCCGTGATCGGGACGACCCTGGGAGCCGGGCCCGAACTTGTGCCGCCCTCGGCCGGGCGGCTGGTGGAGCCGGGCGACGCCCTCGCACTCGCCGACGCCATCACGGCCTTGCTCGACGAGCCCGACAAGCTGGCGGCGATGGGCGAGGCCGCCGTTGCCGAGGCCCGGCGGTTCGACATCTCCGTGGCTGCGGGGGCATTCGCCCGGATCTACGCCGACCTCGTGCGGTAGGCGGTCGCTCAGCCTCGAGCGCTCCCCGTCACGTCGTCGAACAGGGCGGCGAAGGCCTCGGCCGTCCGGGCCTCGTCGAACGCCTCGGCTCGTCGGGCGGCCGCCCGTCCGATGGCGTCCGCCCGTTCGGCGTCCGCAAGCAGCGCAATGACGGCGTCGGCGAGCGCGGCGGCGTCGCCGGGGGGCACGAGGATCCCCGATGTGCCGTTCTCGACGATCTCCGACGGCCCACCGCCGAACGTGGCGACGACGGGCCGGGCGAGCGCCATCGCCTCGAGCACGGCGAGGCCGAACGGCTCGGGGGTCACGGAGGCGTTGACGACCACGTCGAGGGCGTCGAGCCACGGGTAGGGGTCGTCGACGTGACCGGTGAAGTGGACCCGGTCGGCAATGCCGAGGTCGCGAGCGAGCGTCTCCAGTCGCCCCCGCTCGTCACCTTCCCATCCGAGGACGGCACCCCCGACGACGGCAAAGCGGACGCCGGGGTGACGGGCGGCGATACGGGCAGCGGCGTGGAGGAAGACGTCCTGACCCTTCCATGCCTGCAGCCGTCCGACGATGCCGACGACGGCGCTCGTGGTCGCACGGCGCAGTTGCGTCGCAACCGCCGCCCCACTCCCCCGCCGGGCGGCGACGGCGGCCACGTCGATGCCCGGCGGGATCCGCTCGATGCGGCGTCGGGGAGAGATGGCGCGTTGGGCGGCGACGGCCTCGCTGGTCGAGCAGACGATGGCCGCGCTCGGGATCCGTGACGCGACCCGGTTCAGCCAGTCGGGTTCGGGGATGACGTGGTTCCACCAGATTGCCGGAAGACGGGCGGTGGCGGCGGCGAGGCCTGCGTAGAGGTGGCCACGCGCCTGGTTGCCGACGACGACGTCGACGCCGTGGCGGCGGATCGAGGAGCGGAGACGGGTGACGAGTGCCAGCGAGCGAGGGACGTCACGAAGGCGCGTCTCGGGGACGACCTCGACGGCCGCCCCTGCGTCTCGCAGCCACTCGACGGCGGGGCCGTCTCCGATCGACACGGCGACGCAGCGCCATCCGTCATCGGGAAGCCGGCGGGCGAGGGCGGCGAGGGCGCGTTCAGCGCCTCCCGGCGCCGCCGTCGGCGTGACCAGCATCACCCCCCGCATGCGGCGCACCGTACGCCGTTCTTGGCCCCCGCAGCAGCCCATGGGCCTGCACAAAGGGCCAAGAACGTCCTAGGGGACCTTGTAGAAGCGGACGGTGCGGGTGGCGGCGTTGCCGACGAGGTCGACGGCGATCGCCACCACGTCGTAGATCCCCGGGTCGAGCGTGCGGGTGTGCTCCCACGCCACCGACGGCGCCGGGCACGCCGGCGAGCACGACGCCAACACCTGGTGGACGGGATTCTGGAACGCCCCCGCCCGGTGATACTGGAGTACGACACCGGTGATCCCCCGGTCGTCGGACGCCGTCCCCGCCACCGTCACGGGTGCCAGGCTCGTGAACAGCTGGCCGTTCGAGGGTTGCGCCACGGTGATCTCGGGGGGCGTCGTGTCGACGACGACCGTGATCGGCGCCGACCGAGCGCTGGTGTTCCCCGCCGCGTCCGTGGCGTCGGCTTCGACGGTGTAGCTCCCCGACGGCAGGGAGACGCGTCCCGTCCAGCCCCCGTTCGCTCCGGCCACGCCCCCGGCCGCCGGAACGCCGTCGACGAGCACGCGCGCACTCGATCCCGGCTCCGCCGTCCCGGACACGTCGAAGGTGTTCGGGAGGACGGCCCCGTCGGCGGGCGAGAGGATCACGGGCGCCGCCGGTGGCGTCGTGTCGGGAGGCGTGAGATCGACGGTGAACTCGACGGGCGAGGCCGTCCCGCTCTGGTTGCCCGCCACGTCCTTCATCCAGGCGCTGATGCGATGGCGTCCCTCGGCGAGCACGAGCACCGTGCTCCACGACCCGCCCGACCCCGCCGTCACCTGGGCGACCGTCGCGTACGTCCCGTCGATCCCCCGCTTCGTGACGCGGACCCCGGAGTACGGCTCGGCGGTGCCCGCCACGGTCACCGACGTCGACGTCAGCGTGCTATTTGGCGCCGGATCGAGGATCACGGGGACGGGGGCGGAGGTGTCCTTCACCGTCGACACGGCCACCGACGGCGACACCTCGCCGTCGGTGGCCGTCCACCGGGCGTGGAACGACACCGTTCCATCAGGGAGCCCCTGTGCGCACGTACGGGGCAGCGACGTCACCCCGCTCAACGCCACGACGAACGGACCGCAGGCCGGAGGTGCAGGACCCACGCCCGACCACCACACCGTCGCCGATGCCACGTGACCGCTCGGCGCCGTCCACGTCGCCGCCGTGGCCTCGGCGAGCATCTCCTCCACGTTCACGTAGCCGTCCCCGCCGTCCGACAGGGCGACCGAACCCGCAGGCGGTGGGTCGGACACGGCGTTCTTCGTCACCGTGGCGGCAGCCGAGACGGCGTCGAGGGGCGGCGTCCTCGTGGTCGGATGCTCGGCCACCGCCTCGACGACGAGGACGCCGTCGGCGAGCGCGCCGACGTCGGTGGCACCGAACGTCGTCGAGTACGCGCCGTCCGCCGCGGTCGTCCCCGACCACGAGAGCGAGGCGCCGTCGTCGTCGGTGACGGTGACGGCCACCGGACGCGAGGCCCACGCACGCCCGGACACGGTCAGGGCGTCGCCGGCGTCCGTCGGCGCCGGGGTCGCAGTGACGACCGGTGGACACGGCATGTTGACGCCGCTGCCGCCAGGGAAGGCGTTGTCTGAGCTGGGCGCGCTTCCCGGGGCGTACGACACCTCGGCAGCCGCATCGGGGACGCCGTCGAGGGTGTTCTCGCACGCGACGGTCTCGCGCACCAGCCGCGAAATGGTCGTTCCGGTCGGTCCCCGCACCTCGGCCCCGAGGTGCAGCGCAGCGCCACTGCTCGCCACCACCGAGTTCGTCCACACGCCGGCGTGGATGGCGCCCGAGACCACGATGCCTCTTCGTGCTCCCTGGCCCACGGTGTTGCCGACGACGTCGACGCCGTAGGTCGCCTGGTCACCGGCCGACCCACCGAACAAGGCCGGTACCCCCTCGACGACGGCGACGCCGCCGAGATCCGCCGTCTCCGGCGTGGTGGCGTCCGTGAAGACCATGACCACCTGGTTGCCGGCGACGGCGCCGAACGCCGAATCCGACACCACGATCCCGCCGGCCGGGTCGCCGGTCGGCCCCGTGGTGCCGACCCGGGCCCGCACCATGTTGTCGGCCACCTCGAACTCGCCCACCCGCACGAGCAAGACGCCGACCCGCCCGGCGGCGTGCACCTCGCCGGGATCGACACCGCTGACGCTCCCCGCGCTCAACTCCTCGAACCGGCCGAAGTTGTTGCCGGAGACGACCACGTCCCGGATGCGGTAGTCGGAGGGGGCAGGTGGCGACGTAGCGGGCACGGCAGCGAGCCCCTCCACCCGCACCGCGTTGTCGTCGAAGCCGACGAAGTCCCCGCCGAAGAGGCCCACGGCGTTGCCCCTGATCGTCACGCCGTCCACCACCCCGGTCCCGGCCTGGCGCACGTCGATCCCCACCACGTCGGGCCCGAACCCGGCGGGCGGGGGCGGCGAGTACGTGATGCTGTTGCCGACGACGGAAAGGTCTTCGAGGGCGGCGGCGGGAAGGACCGCCGACCCGGCGTTGCCACCGGCCCCGTAGGAGACCGAGAGGGCACTCCCCCGCGCGACGGCGAAGACGGCGCTGTCGGTGCTGGCGTTGCCGACGATCCGGTTGCCGCCCGGCGCCGGGAGGCCCCCGGTCGCCCCGACGGTGGTCTGGCGGGCGCCGACGACGGCGATCGGCCTCGCCAAGCTGACGAACCGCAGCCCGCGGATGGTGACCCGGTCGTTGCCTGGCGCCACGGTGAAGGCGGTCTGGGTGCCGGACCCGACGATGGCGGCCGAGTGAGGCGCTCCGTCGGACTCGATCACGAGGTCGGTCACGGGGGTTCCCGGCCGGATCAGGACGGCGGTGGCGGCGATTCCGGCGTTGTCGCCACCGTGGGGCAGCGCCGCCGAGAAGTCGCAGGTTCCAGAGAGGCGGATGACGTCGCCGGAGGCGGCGGCGTCGACGGCGGCCTGGACGGCCGCGATGTCGCCCGCACCATCGCACGCTACGACGTGCGTGGCGGCCTGCACGCCGGGTGCGCCGACGAGCGCGGACGCACACAAGCCGAGAATGACGGCGGTCGTCCGCCACCGGTGCCGTGCCACGCGGGCCCTCCAGGCTCTCGCCGAAGTCGTCTCGCTGCTCAGGGCCGGCACCGTAGGAACCACCCCGACCCACGGTCGGGGACTCCCTCAGCCCGCTGTCAGTCTTGCATCCCAGCGCCGGGGAGGACAGCCGGGACGGGCTCCACCTCCAGGCGCATCGCCACGTCGGCCCATCCCCCGTCTTGCGTGGAGAACGTCACCACCGCCCCGACGGCCCTCGCCGTCGCCGCACACTCGTCGAGGTAGTTCGGGTTCATCACGACGACGTGCTCGACGCCGCGCGCCACGAGCTCGCCGGGCGGCACGATCGGGTGTCCCGTGCCCGCCACGAACCGGCCCTGCTTCGCCGGGTTGACGTCGACCACGCAGTCGATCTGCGAGCCACCGGGGTCGAGGAGGTTGAGGAACGTCACCCCCTTGGCGCCCGCCCCCCAGACGGCCACTCTCCCCTTCGACGCCATCGCGCCGAGGTGAGCCGCGGCCCGGGCGAGCTCGTCGGCGTCTCGTATGCGGAAGTGCTCGACGGAGCGACCGAGCGATGCGGCGACGACCGGTGGGCCCGGCGCTGGCGCGACTCGGGCCTCGACCCACAGGTACTGGCCGCCGAAGAGGCGCTCCACGCGGGTCGCCTCGAAGCCGGCGGCCTCCATGGCGGCCGGGAGCGACCGTTCCGAGAAGTACGAGCAGTGCTCGTAGAAGAAGTCGTGGAAGACGCCGTGCTCGAGGATCCACTCCACGGCCGGTGTCTCGAACACGACGCGCGCGTCTCTGCCCTCGACGGCCGCCCGGACGTCACGGAGGAGGTCGAGGGGACGCGGCACGTGCTCGATGACGTGCCGGCACACGACGACGTCGGCGGGGACGTGCGACCAGCGGGGGCCGTAGAAGTCCTTCACGAACCACACACCGGGCGCCGGGTGTTCCGGGCCGCGATACGCCCCGTCGAAGCCGACCCCCGTGTTCCCGCCCCGCTCGCACAACCGCCGGAGGAAGTCGCCGTTCCCGCACCCCACCTCCACGACCCGGACGCCGCGAACCCCGTCGGAGACCAAGCGGTCGACGAGGGTGTCGACGTAACCCTCGAAGAACGGCGAGTGCACTTGCAGATTGTCGTAGTCGTCGCCGTAGACCACGAGGCCGGGGTCGAAGGCCGTGTTGGCGACGAAGTCGCACGACGGGCAGCGGGCGACGCGCAGGTCCCCTCGCTCGATCGCGCGGGCGTCGGCCGCCGTCGAGAGCAGGACGTTCTGGAGGGCGGGCACGCCGGCGCGCACGACGAAGGGGGATTCCATCACGGTCCCGCAGAGCGGGCACCGGGACGCCGGCGTACCCGTACTCACCTGGGCAGCTCCCAGATCTCGACGTCGAGGACGCCCTGGTTGTCGGGGTAGTACTGATCCCGGACGGCCAGATGGACGGGTCCGGCGGTGGCGGGTTCGAGGAGCAGCAGGTAGGTGTGCAGCTTCTCGTCGCATCCCGTGCGCCCCGAGCTCGCCACCCAGTCGACCTCCTCCCCGTTCACCCAGACGTCCTTCGTCTCTCCGGTGGCGTCGAGCTGGTCCTGCCGCGTGAACGGCAGTGCCCCCACCGAAATGCACTCGGCGTCGTGGGTCACGTCGGGCGTCGTGAAGGTCCCCGTGACCGCGAGCCGGTATCTGCGCCCGGGCTGGAGCGTGACGCTGCTCGAGGCCCCGGCCGGGTTCGACGAGGCCAGCGCGAACTCGTCGACGAGGGTGCCTTCCGGCGGAACCCCTTCAGCGAAGAGAATCCGGACGGTGAGCAGACCCCGGTTGTCGGGGTACCAGCCCCCCGCTTCGTTGACACGGAAGTTGACCCGTTCGGGCATGGTGGGCCGGTACCAGACCCGGTAGGTGTGGTTGGTGGTGTTGCACCCGCCCCCGGAGTCGTTGGTCGGCATCCAGTCGACGCCCCGCCCCTGGACGAGCAGGTCGAGCATGTGCGGATCGAGAGCCGAGAAGCGGTCACGCAACCACGTGGCATCGGGGCTGTACGTGGCGCACTCGACGTCGGCGTCCCCGACACCCCACGCGTACGTGCCGAGGGCTTCGAAGATGTACGTCTCTCCCGGCAAGAGGGTCTGGGCGCTCGTTGCGCCCTCCTGCGAGGCCGGATTGACTCGGACCTCCTCGACCAGCGACAGCTCACCGGGAGACGGCGGGTCGGAGAGGAGGTCCTCCAGTGCACCGGCGGCGGGCGCGGGCGGCGGCGGCCCGATCTCGAAGACCTCGACCGTCAGCGCTCCCTGGTTGTCGGGGTAGTAGACGTCGCGGATCGCCACGTCGAGCGGTCCCGCCGTCGGCGGGACGAACTCGTACAGGTAGGCGTGGAAGCGCTCGTCGCATCCGGACCGCCCGCTGCTCGGCACCCAGTCGACCTCCCGGCCCTCGACGTACAGGTCCTTCATCTCGCCGGCGTCGTCGAGCTGGTCCTGCCGCGTGAACGGCCCGGCCGCCACCTGCAGGCACTCGGCGTCGTGGAACATGTCCGGTCCCGACTGGACCTTGAACGTGCCCGTCGCCGCAATGCGGTATCGCTTTATGGGCGAGAGGCTGACCGACGAGGCGGCGCCCGCCGGGCTGTTCGCCGGGACGAGGAACTCGTCCACCTTCACACCGTCGGGCGGCACGCCCTCACCTTCGAAGACGCGAACCGTGACGATTCCCCGGTTGTCCGGGTAATAGCCGCCAGCCTCGTTCACCCGAAACGTCGCCGGTCCCGTCTCGTTCGCCGTGAACCAGTACCGGTACGTGTGGTCGGAGGTGTTGCAGCCGGCCGGGTCGGGATTGGTCGGACGCCAGGCGACGCCGTTGCCGTTGACCTGGACGTCGAGCATGTGCGGATCGATGGCGGCGAAGCGGCTCGGTTGCCACGTCTGGTCCACGTCGAACGTGGCGCACTCGGCGTCGGCGCGACCCAAGCCCCAGGAGTAGGTGCCCACCGCTTCGAAGATGTAGCTCTGTCCTTCGAACAGTGACTGGAGCGTCGACGCCCCCTCCGGGCGTGAGGAGTCCACCCGGACCTCTTCCACGAGCTTCACGTCCGACAACGACGGGGACGTGACGGAGTTCATGAGCGAACGGGTGGGCGAGGGCGGTGGTGGAGGCCCGATCTCTTGGATCACGACCTCCACCGTCCCGACGTTGTCGGGGTAGTACACGTCCCGAACGGCGAGGTTCACCGGTCCGGGCGCCTGCGGCACGAACTCGTAGACGTACGTGTGCGACGACTCGTTGCAGCCGGTCACGCCGGTCGTCGACACCCAGTCGACGTCGGCACCGTTCAGGTAGAGATCCTTCGTCTCACCGGTGCCGTCGAGCTCGTCCTGCCGCGTGAACGGAGCGCCGCCGACCGAGATGCACTCCGCGTCGGACACGATCTCGGGTCCCGTCTGGAGACGGTACGAGCCGGTGGCGACGATGCGATAGCGGGTCGACGTGGAGAGCGAGGCCGACGACGTCGCGCCGGCCACGACATTCGACGCCACGGTGAATCGGTCGATCTCGGTCCCGTCGGGCGGCACGCCCGACGCTTCGTGGACGCGCACCGTCAGAGTTCCGGTGTTGTCGGGGTACCACCCGTTCGTCTCCTCGATTCGGAAGTTCACGGGCCCGTTGACGTCGGCCTGGTACCAGAGGCGGTAGGTGTGGTCGGTGGTGTTGCACCCGGCCGGATCGGGCTGGGTTGCCTCCCACTCCACGCCGCCGCCCGACACGACGAGGTCGAGCATGTGGGGATGGATGGTGGCGAAGCGGCTGGCCGTCCACGAAGTGTCGGTGTCGAACGTCGCACACTCTGCGTCGGCGTCGCCGAGCCCCCACGAGTACTCGCCGGACACCTCGAACACGTAGGCGCGCCCAGCGGCCAAGGGGACGACGGTGTCGCTGCCGCTCGGATCGGCTGCGTCGACCGTCACCACTTCGACCAACTGGCTGTCGTTGAGGCGCAACGGCCCCTCCGACGGCAGGTCGTCGGCCGTGGCAGGGCCGGCGTCCGGGAAGAGTCCCCAGACGACGGCCGACACGACGGTCAGCAGCATCCAGCGTCGTTGTCTCATCTCATCTCCTCCACACCCGAGCACCGCTCCAATCGCGGCGCGCCGGCCCAGGGGGAGGTGGTGCGGGCGGCGTCGCGAGATCGTTGAAACCCAACTCCGAGAGCGCGGCGAGGAGCCGCTGGTGGAAGCGCTCCTCGCCCATCGAGCGAGCGTGCGCCCGAAGCGCGTCGGCGTCCCACCCCGTCGCCTCCGCACGCTCGATGGCGTCGACGAGGGCGGCGACCGACGGCTCGTGGAAGAGCACGCCCGTCTCGCCGTCGACGACCGATTCCAGGGCGCCGGCCGCCGCGAAGGCGACGGCCGGACGACCGGCGGCGTTCGCCTCGATCGGCGCCAGCCCGAAGTCCTCGACGCCGGCCTGGACCAACGCCGCGCAGCCGGCCAGCAGCGAAGCCAACTCGTCGTCTGGCACATGCTCCCGGAACTCGACGGTGGGGCCAGCCAAACGCCGAAGCATGGAAA
>DATLFW010000038.1:0-6291 GCA_035540775.1 Acidimicrobiia bacterium | reverse complement strand
GCGTTCGAAGAACTCGGTCCCACGTACGTGAAGCTCGCCCAGCTCGTGGCCTCGAGCCCGGGGCTGTTCCCGCCGGTCTTGTCCGACGAGTTCCGGGCCTGCCTCGACGAGGTCCCGCCGGTGACCTACGAGGAGATCCGCCGCACGATCGTCGAGGAACTGGGCGCTGGACCCGAACAGCTCTTCTCCGAGTTCGATCGGGAGCCGCTGGCCTCGGCGTCCATCGCCCAGGTCCACGCGGCCACCCTTCCCGACGGCAGCGAGGCGGTCGTGAAGGTCCAGCGCCCTGGGATCCGCACGCGGTTGGAGTCGGACCTCCGGATCCTCATGCTGGTCGCCCGCATCCTCGGTCGCACCTCCGTGCACGGCCGCATGGCGAACCCGGTGGCGGTCGTCGAGGACTTCGCCGCGACGCTGTCGGAGGAGCTGAACTTCGTCAACGAGGGCCGCTCGATGGAGCACTTCGAGGCCAACCTGCGCTCCTTCGGCGACAACGAGCGGGTGCGCGTCCCCACCGTGCACTGGCGGTTCACGACACCCCGGGTCCTCACCATGGAGCGCATCCACGGGTACAACATCGACGACCTCGCCGGGCTCGGCCAGACCGGTTGGGACCTCGCCGGCGCGCTGAAGACTGGCGTGCGGGCGTGGATGGAGGCAGCGCTCGAACACGGCTTCTTCCACGGCGACGTCCACGCCGGGAACCTCATGCTCGACACCGACGGGCACGTCGTGTTCCTCGACTTCGGCATCATGGGCCGACTCGACGCGCGCACCCGCCACATCGTCCGACAGGGGCTCCCGGCGTTGCTGGTGCACGGAGACTTCGAAGCCGTAGCGAAGGCGATCTACGAGATGGGGGCGGTCCTGAAGCCCGCCGACCTCGACCAGTCCGCACGCGACATCGCCGAGATCGTCGAACCCGTCCTCGGCCAGCCCCTCTCGGAGATCTCCTACGGAGAGGTCCTCGTCGACATCATCCGGATCGGCACCCGCTACGACGTCCGCCTCCCGAGGGAACTCGTCCTCGTGGCCAAGCAGATGCTCTACTTCGAACGCTACGCCAAGCTGATGGCGCCGGACTGGGCGATCCTCAACGACCCCGACCTCATCGGGTTCCTTTTCGAGACGATTGAGGGTCCGCCCGATGTGGAATCGGGGACGACGCGCATCCCGCCGGCTACCGCTTGAACGTCTCGTTCGAGCCCTCCGGGGGCGAACCCCGCGGGTCGACGATGACCAGCGTGCCCTGGGCGACGCACACCGGGCGACCGTCGACGCCGACCTCGACGCGGACCACCGCAGTGCGTCTCGTCAGCGAGAGCACCATGGATTCGGCGACGAGCGTCCCGCGCTGGACCGGAGCCAGGTAGTTGAGTTTGAACTCGGTGGTCGCCGCCCACTGGCCGCGGCGCAAGAGGGGGTAGAGCACGGAGCCGAGCACGTGGTCGACGAACCCGGCCACGACACCTCCGTGGAGATTTCCGAACGGCGTCAGAAGTTCGTCGCGGACCGCGAGTTCGGCGCGGAGCCGGCCGGGACCGACGGCCTTGACCGTGATGTCGAGATACTGCGGAAGTCCGCCGGCCGTTCGCGCCGAACCGACCAGGACCTCGGCGACGCCCTCGTCGTAACTCTCGAACTCGGGCCATTCGACAACCGGCGGGTTCACCTCTCGTCCTCCTCGGTGTGGCGGAGTTCGCCACTGGGATTGTGCGGGCCGGGTTGGTGCTCGAGGAGTGGCCCGAGCACGCCACGGACGAGGGCCTCGAGTTCCTCCTCGTCATCGAGGTCGATGAGGGCGTCGGGCGTGAGGACGGTCGACGCGGCGAACCGGACCAGCCACTCGGCGCACCGGCGGGCGCGGGCGGTGTCGAGCCCCGCGTGCTCCTCGAGCAACACGGCCACGGCGCTGGCGCCGGCTCGGAGCATCGGCGTGGCTTGCACCGTGAGGAAGGGGAGGATTTTCTCGGGCTCGCTGCGGAGGGCCGTTTGGAGCAGGTCGTGGTGACGGAGCGTACAGATGGCGTGGGCGAATGCGTGCGTGACGACCTCGACGGGACCCCGGCCGGGCTCCAGGCGGGCTCGCACGCCCTCGAGGAACCGTTGCGCTTCGCGCCTGACGACGGCGGTGACCAGATGGTCGCGGTTTTCGACGTGGCGGTAGAGCCACACCCGGGAGATTCCCGCCTGCTCGGCCACCGCAGCCATGGTCGTGGCCTCGATGCCGCGCTCGAGGAAGCAGGCGCGTGCGGCGTCGAGGATTGCCTCGGGCACCTGCTCGTCCACAGGCACGCGAACCTTCGATCCCAGTGCTTCGTTGCGCTTCGATGTTCGGGGACTTGACATTCGAGACCCGCTTGTAAACAGTGGGTTACACGGAAGGCTAGCGTGTCAACGGTCCGCTCGTCGCCGTCCGAAGGCTTGCGTGACGATCAGGAGGCTCAAAATGGAGTACGTCGAGATCCCCGAGGCGGGAGAGCGGGACGAGGTCATCGCCCACGTCCGCGCCAACTCGGAGGTCGCGTTCACGTGGGACTATGGGCGCAGCCGACCCCCGCTGGAGAAGCTCTATGAGAAGGGCAAGCTCTCGCAGTGGAACGCCACCACCGACCTCGACTGGTCGCTCGAGGTCGACCCCACCCGTCCCAACCTGCCTGACGCGCAGATCCCCATCTTCGGGACGCCGATCTGGGACCGGATGAGCGAGGCCAACCGCGCCGAACTGCGTCACCACATGTCGGCCTGGATCCTTTCCCAGTTCCTCCATGGCGAGCAGGGAGCATTGCTGTGCACGGCGCAGATCGTCGAAACCGTGCCCTGGATCGATGCCAAGTACTACGCGGCCACCCAGGTGATGGACGAGGCACGCCACGTCGAAACCTACGCCCGCTACCTGGAGGAGAAGATCGAACTGGCCTACCCGATCAACCGCCACCTCAAGGCGTTGCTCGACCAGATCGTGAGCGATTCCCGCTGGGACATGACCTACCTCGGGATGCAGGTGCTCGTCGAGGGGCTCGCCCTCGCCGCGTTCGGTTTCATCCGAGAGCTCGCCGACGAACCCCTCCTCAAGGAACTCACCCGGTACGTCATGGCCGACGAGGCGCGCCACGTGGCCTTCGGCACCCTCGCCCTCAAGGAGGCGTACCAGGAAATCAGCGAGGGGGAAAGGATCGAGCGGGAGGACTTCTGTTACGAGGCCTCGGTGCTCATGCGAGACCGATTCCTCGCCGAGGAGGTGTGGGAGGCGATGGGCCTCCCGCCCGAGGAATGTCGGCAGGCGATCCACGAGAGCGAGCTCATGCAGGGGTTCCGGCGGATGCTCTTCTCCAAGATCGTCCCGAACCTGAAGAAGCTCGGGCTGCTCTCTGACCGCATCCGCCCGGCCTATGCCGAACTCGGCGTCCTCGAATTCGAGGACCTGGTCGATCCCGAGACGGAGGCGCTCCTCGCCGGATAGGTATCCGACGCCCGGCGAACCTGACCGGGCGATGTTCAGAGCATTCATCTGATCCGAACCACGTTGGAGGACCGTGAGGCAGGCCCGGTGTGCACTGCTCGTCGATCTCAGCGGAGTCCTCACCGCGTCGCCGCTCGACGCCCTGCGGGCGCTGGCACCCGATGCGGGGATGTCACCCGATGCCTTCGTCGCCCTCGTCGTCGGCGACGCGGGAACGGACTCGGACCATCCCTACCATCGCCTCGAGCGCGGGCAGATCGGCCTCGACGAGTACCTCGACGAGCTCGTGACACTCGCCGGTTCGCGGGGCATCGAACTGGATTTCGAGCATTTGGCGGGGTCGTTCTCCCCACCCGACGTCCACTGGGACGTCGTCGAGGCGATTCGTTCCCTCCGCTCCGACGGGTTCGCCGCGGCGCTCGTGACGAATGCCGTGCCGGAGGCGACGGAACGTTTCGCTCACCGCATTCCCGTCGACGAGCTCTTCGACATCGTCGTCGCCTCCTGTCGCGTGGGCGTCCGCAAGCCGGATCCGAGGATCTTCGCCGTCGCCCTCCACCGCCTCGGCGACATTCCGCCGCAGCGGGCAGTTCTCGTCGACGACGAGGAGGCCAACGTCGACGCCGCCCTCCGCATGGGTATCCGGGCGGTCCACTTCACCCGGCCTTCCCAAGGCCTGGCCGAGCTGGCGGCTCTCACCGCTGCAGTGCTCCGCACCGAGGTGGCGCAGGAGACCCCGGGGCTCTGAGACGGCGTGCGTGCTTCGCGGTGCGCCGGAATGACAGGAGCCGAACTGCGTCTGAGCCGACAGTTCGGCGGGGCACGACGGTCGGGCTGGTGTGACGTCAGTCACATGTGCAGGAGTCGGACGTCGCGCTCTCGAACGATGGAAACGATGATCTTGTACTTCCTGTCCAAGCCGAGGGTCGTGAGCAAGGAGTCGGACCGTGGCGAATCGGGGACGTCGGTGAAGGAACGTGGTCTGAAGCTGAGACGCTCGGTCGTGTCCGTGCTCTTGGGCGCACTCGTCCTTGTTGGCGCCGTGGTTGCACCACCTGCGAGCGCCGGGTCGGAGGCGACGTTCGTGGCTGGGAGCGGGCGGGCGTCGGCACAGATCCTCCGGGTGGGGCCGTCGCAGGGGCAGCTGAGCCTCACGCCCACCGCGGGCGCGTCGCTGACGACCTACCTCGGGACGGTGGGAATCGCAGAGGCGCGGGCCATCGACTGGGCGGCGTTGGAAGACACCGTGCACGGTCTCGAGGACGACACGATCGGCTCTCGGATCATCACCGAAGAGCTGTATCCGCACGTGAAGCTGTCGTCGACTGCCGAAGGGGCGGATGCGGGTCGACGCGAGGAGCACCCGCCCTTCGTCCAGGACGTCCGGGCGACCAAGGCACCGCGGGCGGAGGCGACGACGTCCCTGCTCCCCGTGAGCGTTCCCGGCGTCCTGTCCGTCGCCGGAGGCCGCTCGCACTCGTTCGCCGGCCTGGCACGGGTGGAGACGGACGGCGGCGAGCGATTCGTGCGGGAAGCCGGGGGAGTGGTCGTGATCCCGCGGGTGGAGTTGGGCGGAGGCACCGTGGTCTTCGAGGGCCTGCGTTGGGAGGCGGTGCAGCGCACGGACAGCAACGACGACGCCACCCCGCAGACCTCGGGCAGCTTCGTGATGGGAGGGGTCACGATTGCCGGCGAGCGGATCGACGGTCCCATTACGGTGACGGAACTCGAGGCGCTGGTGGGCCCGATCAACGAGGCGCTTGCCCCCTCGGGTCTTCGCATCGAAGCTCCCGCCACTCGTGACGACGGTGGAGCGGTCACTGTCGATCCTTTGGCGATCCGGATCAGCGAATCGCAGTTGGGACGGAGCACCCTCGGGCCGGTCCTGGAGGGCGCCCAACCGGTTCGCGAGCCCGTCTTCGGGGCCATCATCGACAACTGCGACGACTGCAAGGGGCTCATCCTCCTCGGCGACGTGACCCTGGGAGTTCTCTCGGGGGCATCGACGCTGCGGGTCGACCTCGGTGGCGTGTTCGGGTACACGGAGGGCGCCACCTTCGACAGTCCCTTCCAGTTCGACTTCGATTCCGATTTCGAGCCCGGACCGGGATCCACGGCCTCGCCCGCCGGGGGCGGCTCCGCTCCCTCCGTTCTGCCGACCAGGGACGCCGCCACGACGGCAGGCGGGCCTGCACCACTGACGCCGGCCACGTCACCCCCACCGGCTGGGGAGCGCCCGCAGCCCACACAGGCGGGCGACCTGCCGGCGGCGGGTCTGGCGGCACCGTCGACGACGATTGCGTCGCGCTCGACGCCGAGTGTCCTGTGGGCGGCCGCGCTGTTCGGGTTTGCGGCGGTGCTGGCCATGGGCTGGAGCGACTTCCGGCGGATCCGAGCCTGGCGGCGCGGGGTGCTCACGTGAGCGCGCCCCCCTGCCTGGCGCACGACGGGACGAGGAGCTGAGGATGCGCAACCGGCGCGTCGAGGAGACGAAAGACGCCTCCGCGGACGGCGGGATGACCGACGGTGCCCGCCCCGGGTTGGAGCCACTCCAGGTCGACGGACCTGATCTGCTCATCAGCCGGTTCCTGCGAGGGTACGGGCCTCTCGTCGGGTTCGCCTTGTTGTTCCTTTTGATGGTGGCGGCGGTCCCGACCGTCGACGACGGCACATCGATCGGCGCAACCGGCGGTGGCGTCGCGGGCGCGGCTGCTGATACCAGCTACGTCGATCCCACCTCTCAGGACTTTGCCGAGCGCGCTGCGAGCACCCCCACGCGGGCGGGAGGATCGAGCGCGGCAGGCGCGACCTCTGGCGGTGCCGATGGG
>DATLFW010000037.1:0-6685 GCA_035540775.1 Acidimicrobiia bacterium | reverse complement strand
ACAGTCCCGTTGCCGAGACACCCCCCTGCCCTGGTCTGTTTCGACGGGGCGAGGGGTGATTCCTGCCGAGGAATGCCCGGAATGGCGCCAATTGGCACGCAGCGCGCGACGGCGTTCGCGGAGCGACAGCGCGCCCCGGCCGCCCCCGAAGGGGCGGCCGGTCGAGACGCGGTGGGCGGTGGAGGAGGGTTACGACTCGACCTCCTCGGACTCCTCGGCCAGGTCGACCTCGGCGTCGCCCTCGTCCGGGTCGGGTTCGCCGATCCCGACGGCTCGCTTGACCCGCTCGGTCAACTCGACCATCAGCTCGGGGCTCGTCCGCAGGAACTCCTTGGCGTTCTCCCGACCCTGCCCCAACTGCTCGTCGTCGTACGTGTACCAGGCGCCGGACTTCTTCACGATGCCGAGGTCGGCCGCCATGTCGAGCACCGTCCCCTCCCGGCTGATCCCGTTGCCGAAGGTGATCTCGAACTCGGCTTGGCGGAACGGGGCTGCCACCTTGTTCTTCACGACCTTCACCCGTACCCGGTTGCCCACCACCTCGGCGCCGTTCTTGATCGACTCGATGCGGCGGATGTCGAGGCGGACCGACGAGTAGAACTTCAGCGCCCGGCCGCCCGGCGTCGTCTCCGGAGATCCGAACATCACGCCGATCTTCTCTCGCAGCTGGTTGATGAAGATGGCGATCGTGCCCGATCGGTTCAGGTTGGCCGTGAGCTTGCGCAAGGCCTGGCTCATCAGGCGGGCCTGGAGCCCGACATGGCTGTCACCCATCTCGCCCTCGATCTCGGCCCGGGGCACGAGGGCGGCCACCGAGTCGATCACCAGCACGTCGATGGCGTTGGACCGGATCAGCATGTCGGCGATCTCGAGCGCCTGCTCCCCCGTGTCGGGCTGGGAGATGAGGAGCTCGTCGACGTCGACGCCGATGGCCCGGGCGTAGACCGGGTCGAGGGCGTGCTCGGCGTCGATGTAGGCACACGTGCCGCCGTTGCGCTGCGCCTCGGCCACCACGTGGGTGGCGAGCGTCGACTTGCCCGACGACTCCGGCCCGAAGATCTCGACGACCCGCCCTCGGGGCAACCCACCGACGCCCAGGGCGACGTCGAGCGACAGCGCCCCGGTCGGGATCGCAGGCACCTCGAGGCCCACGCGATCGCCGAGCTTCATGATGGCGCCCTTGCCGTACGCCTTTTCGATCTGGCCCATCGCCATCTCGAGTGCCTTGTCTCGCTCCACCGTCGTTCCTCCTGGATGGGGTGATGGTCGTGGGGGAAGCCCCGTCCGACAGACCCTACGGAGGGGGTGTGACAGCCAACCCGGAGGCGACGCCAGGACACCCTTCGTCGGATCCCATCAGCGTAATTCCACGCGTGTCGTCACGGTAGAGCGAACGAACGTTCGGGTCAAGCACCTTCGCCGTTCTTGGCCCTTTGTGCAGGGATATGCGCTGGCACAGAGGCCAAGAATGCGGCGTCAGCCGACGAGGGCGACGCTCCCCACGGGCTCGTACTCGGCGCCGGTCCGCCGGGTGCGGCTCTCGTAGAGCACGACCTCGTCGACGGTGAAGGCGCGTCCGACGGCCTCGTCGCCCACGGCGTCGACGGCCGGGCGCACGTCGCCCGGTTGCCGCAGCCGCGCCAGGGTCAGGTGGGGGTGGTACGCCCGCTCCTCGGGGAGGAAGCCGAGGGGGACGAGGGCGCGGTTGGCGCCGGCGGCGAGCCCGGACAGCGCCTCGCTCCCGCCAGTCACCCCAAGCCATACGACCCGCGCCCGCGTCACGGTCGGGAAGGCCCCTCCCCCACCGAGGCGGAGTGGGAACGGCGGCACCGCCGACAGCCGCTCCAGCGCCCGGCGTACGTCGTCGACCCGTTCCTCCTCGACGTTGCCGAGGAACCGGAGGGTGACGTGCCACTGGTCGGGCGTCGTCCACCGTGGTCCGACGATCGAGCGCTTCGCCCGCTCCGAGACCTCGGAGACGGCGGCGGGCACGTCGTCGGGCGGCCGGACGGCGACGAACAGCCGGGGACTCACGACGACTCCCCGAGTTCGAGGAGGCGGGCCCGCAGGAGGCTCAGGACCGAGATGGCCGAGAACTGCCGCACCCGCTCCCGGTCGCCGGGGAGGCGAACGTAGACCGCATCGGCTGGCTCGTCGCCGAGGGCGATGCCGAGATAGACGGTGCCCGGCGGCTCGCCCTCCAGGGAGTCGGGCCCGGCCACGCCCGTCGTCGAGATGCCCACGTCGGCGCCGAGCGCCTTGCGCACGCCCTCGGCCATCTGGCGAGCGCACTCGTCGCTCACCACCTTCTCGGCCGTCACGCCGAGCATGTCGTGCTTCACCTCGGGGGCGTACGACACCACGGCGCCCACGAAGGCGTCGCCCGCCCCCGGCACGTCGCAGATCCGGGAACTGACCAGCCCTCCGGTGAGCGATTCGGCCACGGCCAGCGTGAGGTTGCGCTCGCAGAGCAACTGGAGGACGACCGACTCCATCGTCTCGTCGTCGACACCGAAGACCAACTCGCCCAGGACCGCCCGGAGTTCGGCCTCCTCGGCGTCGAGCAGGGCGGCGGCGTCGGCCTCGCTCGACGCCTTCGCCGTGATCCGAACGCCGATCCCCTCGATGCCCCGGGCGAGGAAGGCGATGGTCGGGTTCGTCTGGGCCTCGACCCGCTCGCCGATCATCTCGGCGAGCGTCGACTCGGCCGTGCCCCACGTCTTCAGCACCCGCGACACGATCGTGGACCGCGCGCCGGAGCGCTCCAGGAGGTCGGGAATGACGGTGCCCTCGACCATCATCTGCATCTCGTACGGGACGCCGGGGACGGCGTAGATCACCTTGTGCCCGACGGGGCAGATCAGCCCGGGCGCCGTTCCGATCGGGTTGTGGATCGCCGTCGCCCCCGTGGGCACGTCGGCCTGGCGCTCGTTGTTGGCGGCCATTTCACGGCCTCGGGAACCGAACAGCGAGCGGATGTGCTCCACGATCTCGTGGTCACGCTCGAGGGGCACGTTCATGACGGCGGCGATCGCCTCTCGGGTGACGTCGTCGGGGGTGGGACCGAGCCCGCCGCAGATGATGAGGGCGTCGGTGGACGCGAGCATCGAGCGAATCGTCTCGACGATCCGCCCCTCGTTGTCGCCCACGCGCACGTGCCGGTAGGTCTCGATCCCGGCCTCGGCCAGCTGCTCGCCGATCCAGGCGCTGTTCGTGTCGACGATCTGACCGAGCAGCAACTCGGTCCCGACCGCCAGGACGTCACACCGCACGGTCGCCCTCCTGAGCCAGAGCGCCGCGGGCCAGGACGTCGGCGGCCGACACCAACGTGATGGCGACGGCCGCCCACAGGAACCCCTGGACCAGCCAGTCGGCGCCCTCGGTGAGCGGCAGCAGTGCCCATCCGACGGCGACGAGCTGCACGTTCGTCTTCACCTTCCCCAGCATGCGGGCGGGTACCGAGATCCCGCGGCGTCCGAGCAGGGTGCGGTGGAACGAGATGACGACCTCCCGGACGGCCACGAGGGCCACCGGGAGCCAGGCGTAGACGCCGTCGACGGCGAGGGCGACGAAGCCGCCGACGGTGATCACCTTGTCGGCCAGGGGGTCGAGGAAGGCGCCCGAACGGGTGGCACCGTCCTTGCGGGCCAGCCACCCGTCGGCCCAGTCGGAGACCCCGAGCAGGAACCAGCCCCCGACCGCCGGCCACGACGGGCCAGCGGCCGCCACGAACAGGAGGAAGGGAATGCCGAACGCCACCCGGGCGGCCGTGACGGCGTTGGCGGGCGTGGCCAGGGCCGACGGACCGAAGCGGCGCATGCCTTGTGGGAGCCCCGCGTCCACGGCTAGCCGGCCCCGACGGCGGCAGGCACGGCGACCGCCTCGGCCTGGAGATCCGGTCCCGCCACCCCGGTGACCCGGGCCTCGACGACGACGCCCGGGCGCACCACCACGTCGCCGTGGAGGTACACGACGCCGTCGATCTCGGGCGCCTCCCGATGCGTGCGCCCGATCGCCACCGCCCCTTCCGGGCCGTCCGGCCTTCCGCCGGCAGCGAGGTCGTCGGCGAGCCACTCGTCGACGAACACCTCGACGGTCGTGCCCACGAGGGCGTGCCGGTGCCCGGCCGTGATGCGGTCCTGGAGCTCCTGGAGTTCGCGGATGCGGTCGCCCACCACGTCGGGCGGCGGCGCGCCCTCCATGGAGGCAGCGGCGGTGTCGTCTTCACGAGAGAACGGGAAGAAGCCCGCCCAGTCGAGTTCGGCTCCTTCCAGGAACGCCAGCAGCTCGTCGTGGTCGTCCTCGGTCTCGCCGGGGAAGCCGACGATGAACGACGACCGGAAGGCAGCGTCGGGCCGCCGGGCGCGGATCTCGTCGACGAGCGATCGGAACCGCTCGCCGCTCCCCCAGCGCTTCATCCGCCGCAGCAACGACGCCGAGGCGTGTTGGAGGGAGAAGTCGAAGTACGGAACGGCGGTCGGCAGGTCGAGCACGGCGTCGAGCAGCGGGCCCTTCACCTCCGAGGGATACAGGTAGAGCAGACGCTGGCGGGCAAGGCCGGCGGGCGCCAGGGCGTCGAGCCGTCCCATGACATCGGCCAGGCGCGGCGTGCCGTCGAGGTCGCGCCCGTACCAGGCGACGTCCTGGGCGACGAGCACCAGCTCGGACACGCCGCCCTCGACGAGCGCCGTGGCCTCGTCGACGATGGCGTCGAGCGAGCGCGAGACCTGGCGACCCCGGAAGGTCGGGATGGCGCAGAAGGCACAGGCGCGATCGCACCCCTCGGCCACCTTCAGGTAGGCCCACGGGTGAGCGGGTGCCCGGCGGGGCAGGTCGAGCAGGTCGGCCACGCCGCTCGGCTTGCGACGAGGCATCCCGACGGGGGTGGCGAGCCCGAGCACGTCGGACGCCAGGGTCGCCTCGCCAGCGAACCCGACGACGGCGTCGGCCTCGGGCAGCGCGTCGGCCAGCTCGGCGCCGTACCGCTCTGCCATGCAGCCCGTGACCACGAGCCGCGCTCCCGGACGGCGGGCGGCAGCGAGTTCAAGCGCGACACCGACCGACTCCTCACGCGCCGCCTCGATGAACGCGCACGTGTTGAGCACGACCAGATCCGCCGCTCCGACGTCGTCGGTGGGTTCGACCCCGTCACGAGCGAGCGCCGCCGCCATCTTCTCGGAGTCGACGGCGTTCTTCGGGCACCCGAGGGTGACGAGGTGGAATCGGCGGGGCGGGACCGGCACGCCTGAAAGCCTACCGGCCGCCTCGGGAACGGCCCGGTCCGGCCCCGCCCGGTGTCCCGGGCGCCGGCGGAGCCGGGCACCCGGGGTCACCCTCGTGCGTCAGGCGTTCTTGCCCAGGATGCGGTTCATCTTGGTGCCGCACACCGGGCAGGAGCCCTGAGCCGCCTTGCGGCCGTTCTTGAGTTCGACGACCTGCCCTTCGAACTCCCGCTTCTCACGGCACTTCACGCAGTAACCCTCGTACGTGGCCACAGCCACCTCCTTGCGTGGCCGGGGCACACCCGACCCCGGTCCGTCGATGGGGGCCACCATAAAAGGCTTCCGGCGTGAAGCGGTGGATTTCCCCGAGGTTCTCCCAGCAATTTCCAGTGAGGTTCGCGCCACGGAATGTCACCTCTGTGGTTGGTGGGGGGTCGAACTCAATGCCGGTGGACACGGGTCCGCCCGGAGACACCGGCCGGTCGAGCGCCTCGGAGGCAGGAGACCGGGGCCCGATCCGGGATCGGAACGGGCCAGCCACCGCCCACGGGCGGGGGCACGAGCACAAGGAGGAAGTGCATGTACACGTTCGCCATCGTCGCCCTGCTCGCTCTCGCCACGATCAAGCTCGTCGACTACCTCGACGACTCCATCGGTGGGCTCGACAAGATCAAGGGCCTGTTGACGTTCGTGGTGCCGATCGTCGCCGTGTTCGCCATCGACTACTCGATGTTCCCCGCCTGGGGTGTCTCGGTCAGCGAGGAGTGGATGGGCAAGCTGGTGACCGGCTTCGTGGTGGCGGGGATGACCTCGCCGTGGCGGGCGCTCTTCGGGTACCTGACGGCCGGCAAGGCCGAGGACGACGAGAGCCTCCGGCACCACGACCACCTGCGTCGGGCCGCCTGACGTTCCGCTCCCCGCCCCGTCCCTGGGTTGTCGGATCCCCGGGGACGGTCCCCCGGGAGCACACGAGAGGGGCGCCTCCCACGAGGCGCCCCTCTCTCGCGTTCCGACCCCGTTCTCGGCCCTGTGTGCAGGGATATGCACTGCTCCGGAGGCCAAGTTCACCGTCGGGTCCACGCCCCGGGGCGAGCGTTTCGCACCATTCATCGATTTGTGCGCTAAGAATGCGGGGACAACTCGAACAGCAGCTCGTGGGGGACCTCGACGGCTCGGACGTCGTCGAGACCCAAAAGAGGGGAAGCCGGTGAAAGTCCGGCGCTGTCCCGCAACTGTGAGCCGGTCGGCCCATCGCTGAACCGGTAAGCCAGAGCACCCGCCCTCACGAGACGCCCGACCAACCCTTCGTGGAGAAAGGGGGAGGCGCCACGTGATCGCATCGCCGGCCCGCTCACCAGAGCGGGCCGTTCCGCGCCCCGCTCGCAGCTGACGCGACGCGGGATCCATCCATTTCCGGGTGGCCGGCGCGCCCGGCCACGCCTTCCGAAAGGACCGTATTCACA
>DATLFW010000036.1:0-2815 GCA_035540775.1 Acidimicrobiia bacterium | reverse complement strand
CCCCGGATCCGTCCCGGCTCGACGGGGCCGAAGTGGCGGCTGTCGGTGCTGGCGGACGGGTTGTCGCCGACGACGATGTAGCCGGCGCCGGCGGCGACCCGGGCGCCGTCGGCCGTCACGGCCGTCTCGCCGGGGGCGGCGGCGACCCGCTTGACGAGCAACCGGCCGGTGCCGGCAGGGTCGGCCACGCCGACGAGGTCGCCGCGGTGGGCGGTGCGAGCGGGCAGCAGGACGAGGCGATCGCCGGGCTCGAGGGTCGGGCGCATGCTGTCGCCCTCGATGGTGACCCGCCGGACGGCTCGCACGCCGACGGCGACGGCGGCGACGGCGAGCACGGCGGCCGCCGTGAGCTGCTTCGTGATGAGCCTCACAAAGGGCGAGGGTAAGGTGCGAAGAACAGCGCAAACGAATAGGAACCTGGCGCCAAGGAGGCCATCGATGTCCTTCATTTCCCGCGTGTTGCACCTCGCCGACCGGTTCTCGCCCCCCGAGACCGCCTACGCCCACTGCGACCTGATGTGCGGGGTGTACGACCCGGCGCAGGCCCGGATCGAGGCCCAGTCGGTGCTGAACGCGGCCAAGAAGTACCAGGACTCGGACGACCCGGTCTTCCAGGACCGTTGCATCCTCATCAAGGAGGAGCGGGCCGAGCTGGTGAAGCACCACCTCTCGGTGCTCTGGACCGACTTCTTCAAGCCGCACCACCTCGAGCAGTTCCCCGAGCTGCACGACATGTTCTGGCACGCCATCAAGGCGGCCGGTGAGGCCAAGAAGAGCGTCGACCCGGCGACGGCCCAGGACCTCATCGACAAGATCGAGGCCATCGCCGACGTCTTCTGGCAGACCGAAGAGTCGAAGACGGCCGGCCTCTACCCGAAGGGCTGACCGTCGCTCGTCCGTTTCGCTCGCGTCTTGGGGGAGTTCGCCGTGTCATCCACGGCCAACTCCCCCAAGAGCGGAGGCTTTCAGGGCGCGCATGATGGTGCCGGCGACGTGTTCCGGTCGTTGGACGAGGTCGGCCTTCGTGAACCGCAGCACCGTCCAACCCAGTTCGACGAGGCGGTTCTGGCGCGTCCGGTCGTGCTGGAACGCTTCGATCGACGCCCGCTTCTCGAACCCGTCCACCTCGACGAGCACGCGCGCCGCCGGATGGGCGGCGTCGACCCGGGCGACGAACCTGCCCGCCGCGTCGCGCACGGTGAACTGCATCTGCGGACGGGGAAGGCCGTGATCGAGGTGGATCCGCCACAGCAGCTTCTCGATTCGTGTGCCGTGTGGATCCGGCCCCTGCCGCTCGAGGACCTGCCGCAGGACCCCTGAGCCGCGGCGGCCCGGCCGGGCGACGTCACGCAGCACCTTCACGACGGCCGGGAGCGTGACGAGCTTGCGCCCCAGCGCGTCGTCGAGGGCCCGCTCGACCGTCCACCACGGTGACACGGCCCCGAGGTCGACGATCGTGCGCAACGGATTGGTGATCGGGATGCCGTGATGCGTCGTCACGTGGTCGGGTCGCAGGTCGGTGGAGCGGTGGGAGACGACGCCGGGGCGGCGCGAGTCCTGAGTGGTCCGCGGCACGGCGATCTCCACCACGCCTCGTTCGACGCCGTCGAGGTCCCACAACTGGGCGGCCGCCCGGTGTGACACCACGGCGCCGCCACCGGCGGCGAGGCAGGCCGCCATGCACCGCTGTTCGAAGCTCGACGGTGCGCCGCCGACCCGGTACACGCCTCGCTGGAGCGTCTCGAGTCGGCCCGATTCGATTCGGACGTCGACGGCCTCGTCCGACCATCCCTCGTGGCGCGCCTGCCCGCGCGTCACGAGCCCGTGCTGGCGGCGGGCCGACTCGCTCACTCGTCGTTCGTCCATGTGCGCCCTATGCGCACTCACTCCGTGAGACGCGACGCGCCTCTCGTTTTCCTTCCGTCTTGGGGGACTTCGCCGTGCAATACACGGTGAACTCCCCCAAGACGGGAAGGGGGCGCGGCGAACGGGAAGGGGTCAGGCGACGCCGACGGCGACGAGGGCGAAGATCACCGAGAAGGCGCCGAGCAGGTCGAGCGACGACGTGACGACCGGGATGGCGTAGTTGTCGGGGTCGAGTCCGAAGCGGTACGCCGTGACGGTCCCGAGATATCCGATCACCACGAGCGACGCGGTGGCGAGGACGCCGGCGATCAAGGCGATCTCCACCATCTCGATCGCCCCCGGGCTCGCCAGCCCCACGGCAGCCCCGAGGATGTCGGCGACGACGCCGACGGCCAGGAACACCGGGAAGGCGAAGAGCACGACGAGGAACATGTCCTCGGCGACGGCGAGCAACCGGAACCGCGACGGGTCGATGAGACCGAGGTGGAGCTTGGTCGCCAGCCGCGACGAGAAGATCCCCCCGATCGCCCCGGCCGTCGCCAGGAACGGCGGGATCAGCATCAAGAGGGCGGGGAACGCGATGAACGACTCCAACCGCTTCTCGATGCTGACGCCCGCGGCCACGCTGACGAGGCCGGCGACGGCGAGGATCGGCAGCGACTGGCGCACGATGCCGCGCAGCGTCGCCATGCTCGTCCGCATCCCGCTCACCACGGCGGCGACGGCGGCCGCGGCACACACGGCGCCAACCGCCCCCGTGAACCACCCGAGATCGACGAGGTGAGCGGCCAGCCAGATGCTCGGAAGCGTCACGAGATCGCCGGCCGCGGTCACGATGGGGGCGGCGACGTTGTCGAGGTCCCACCCGCGCCGGGCGCTGGCGTTCGCCATCACCACGGTGATGCCGATCACCACGACCGACGCCACGGCGCCCCCCACTACCGAGATG
>DATLFW010000035.1:0-2483 GCA_035540775.1 Acidimicrobiia bacterium | reverse complement strand
CGACGGCTACTCGCGGGGGCTCGAGCGCCTCGTCGAGGACGACACGCTGGCCAACCTGCCCAATCTCGACGACGCGGAGCTCTCCGAGTCGATCGAGCAACTGCGCCATCTCGAAACTGAGGTGACGTCGGTCCGGCGGGGACTCCACCAGGCCATCGACGCCCTCGGCACCGAGCTCGGCGGGCGTTCCAAGACGGCGTGACCGCCGCCGGCGCGTCCGGTGGGCTCGACGGGCAGCCGTGCGTGCTCGTCGTCGACGACGACCCCGTCCTCCGCCAGTTCGTCCGCGCCGTCCTCGAAGGCGTCGGTTACCACATCGAGGAGGCGGCGAGCGGTGACGAGGCGGTCGTTCGGATCGCGGAACTCACCCCCCACGTCGTCGTTCTCGACATGATGCTGCCGGGGGAGACGGGGGTCGACGTCATGGCACGCCTCGACACCTCGATCCTGAAGATCCTGATGCTCACCGGCGTCGACGACCCCGACGTGGAGATGTCGGCCGTGGCAGCCGGAGCCCTCGCCTACCTCACGAAGCCCTTCTCGCCGCGTGAACTGCTCGATCGCATCGAGTCACTCATCGCCTCATGACCGACCACGTCCATCGGCACGGGGGAGCCGCTCCGGCGGCCGGCGACGGTGGCGGCGACACCGACGCTTCCCCGGAGGTCGAGGCACTCCGGGCGCAGTTGCTCATCACCGCGGAGGAACTGGGCGAGAGCTTCCAGCGTGAGCGTGACCGGGCGTCGGAGTTGGAGCGGACGCTCGAGGAACTCCGCCACGCCTACCTGGAGACGGTGCGGTCGCTCGCTTACGTCGTCGAGGCGAAGGACGCATACACCGGCCAGCACCTCGAACGGTGCCGGGTCTACGGCATGGCGCTCCTCCGCGAACTGGGGCTCGACAAGGAGCTGCGGGAGGCGGAGTACGGCTTCCTGCTGCACGACGCTGGCAAGGTCGGGATCTCGGAGCGCATCCTCAACAAGCCCGGTCCCCTCACGGCCGCCGAGTGGCGAGTGATGCGCACCCACCCGCTCATCGGCTACCAGATGGTGGGGGGCATCCCCTTCCTCCGCCCGGCCGCCGAGGTCATCCGCTACCACCACGAGATGTTCGACGGGTCCGGCTATCCCGAGGGGTTGAAGGGCGACCGCATCCCGGTCTCGGCGCGCGTCTTCTCGATCGTCGACGCCTTCGACGCCATGACGACCGACCGGCCGTACCGGGCCGCCCTGTCGCTCGACCACGCCGCCGGCGAGTTCCACAAGATGGCGGGCACGCAGTTCGACCCCGAGATCGTGCGGGTCTTCGTGCCGATGTGCGAGCGCCTCCTTCCTGGTCACTGACGGGCGCCGTGCCCGGCGGTGACAGGGCACTCGGCTATGGTCCGCGGCGTGGTCCGCGAGGAGATCGAGACCCGGATGCGTGATCTCGGGGAGTTCATCCGCGAGCAGCGCCGGTCGGCGCGTCTGTCGCTGCGGAAGCTCAGCGAGCAGGCGGGGATTTCCAACCCCTACCTGAGCCAGATCGAGCGCGGCCTGCGCAAGCCCTCGGCGGAGATCCTCCAGTCGATCGCCAAGGCCCTGCGCATCTCGGCGGAGACCCTCTACGTGCAGGCGGGCATCCTCGAGGAGCGCCCCGAAGGGCACGACCTCGAGGCCGAGATCATGCGCGACACGACCATCAGCGAGCGGCACAAGCGGACGTTGCTGGAGATCTATCGCTCGTTCCAGGTGGAGCACCGGGCAGCGACGCTCGAGCACACCGACGGGGTCGAGACCGCCGACGCCGCAGCGGCGGCGGCCGCCGATGCGGGCGATGCCAAGGATGCGACGGACGCGTCCGGAGGAGGGGGCGGCGAGGCCGACGGGTAGGCTGAGCGCCAATGCCGCGTCGCCTGGCAATCCTCTCGCTCCACACCTCTCCCCTCGCGCAGCCCGGCACGGGCGACGGCGGCGGGATGAACGTGTACGTGCGCTCGGTGGCCGACGCCCTCGCGCGCGCCGGGGTGAGGTGCGACGTCTACACCCGCTCCGAGAGCCCCGAAGCGCCGCCGGTCGTGACCGTCGGTCCGGGAGTTCGGGTCCACCACGTGGTGGCCGGCCCGACCGAGCCGGTGCCCAAGGAGCAACTTCCCGAACTGACGGCTCCGTTCACGCACGCGATGGAGGCCCACCTGGCCGGGAGCGGCGAACTCCCCGCCCTGTTCCACGCCAACTACTGGCTTTCGGGGGTGGCGGGCCACGCCCTGAAGCACGAGTTCGGGCTCCCGTTGGTGTCGACGTTCCACACGCTGGCTCGCGTGAAGGCCGAAGCGGGGGCGGGTGACGACCCGGATCTGCGGGCCCGGCACCCCCGAAAGCCAGTAGTTGGCGTGGAACAGGGCGGGGAGTTCGCCGCTCCCGGCCAGGTGGGCCTCCATCGCGTGCGTGAACGGAGCCGTCAGTTCGGGAAGTTGCTCCTTGGGCACCGGCTCGGTCGGGCCG
>DATLFW010000034.1:0-2704 GCA_035540775.1 Acidimicrobiia bacterium | reverse complement strand
CGCCTGCTGCGCCTCGTCGTCGTGCCCGCCGACGAGGCGCAGCAGGCGACGCTTCGGTCCGTCGAGCGGGAGATCGTGGCTCTGGCGGGTCTCGACGCCCTCGAATTCGAAGCGGAGCGGCCGGCCCAGCCCCGCGAGCAGCGGATGGTGGCGGCCGGTGCCGAGGTCGTGATCCCGTTCGAGGGTCTCGTCGACGTGGACGCCGCTCGGGACCAGCTCGACAAGCAGATCGCGGGTCTCGAATCCGACCTGGCCAAGGTCGACGCCAAGCTCGCGAACGAGCAGTTCGTGGCGAACGCCCCGCCCGAGGTCGTGGAGAAGGAGCGCCGACGGGCGGCCGAGCTCGGCGACGGGCTCGCAGCCCTCCGCGGCCAGCGCGCGCTCCTCGACTGACGTGACGTCCGACGGCACCGGCCACCCGAGCGTGCGGGCCTGGCTCGACGATCACGCCAACCTCGAGACGGGGCGAACCGGCGACCCGACCTGGGCTCCCGGCCCTGCCGCACCGACGCTCGCCCGGATCACCGAACTCGTCGAACTCCTCGGTTCGCCTCAGACCTCGTATCCCGTCGTCCACGTGACCGGCACGAACGGGAAGACGAGTGTCGCCCGCATGGTGGCGTCCCTCCTCGCCGCCCGCGGCCTCTCCGTCGGGCTCTACACGAGTCCGCATCTCCAACGGGTCAACGAGCGGCTGGCGTGGAACGGCCGCTCCGTCGACGACGACGACCTCGACGACGTCCTCGAGGCCGTGCGGCGGGTCGAGGACATGATGCCGGCACGGCCGTCGTACTTCGAGATCCTCACCGCCGCCGCGTTCGCGTGGTTCGCCGACGTGGCCGTCGACGTGGCCGTCGTCGAGGTCGGCCTCGGCGGCCGGTGGGACGCCACCAACGTCGTCACCGGCGACGTGGCCGTGATCACGAACGTCGGTCTCGACCACGTCGAGTACCTGGGGGCCGACCGGGCGTCGATCGCCACCGAGAAGGCGGGGATCGTGAAAGAGGGGAGCGTCCTCGTCCTCGGGGAGACCGACCCGGAGCTGGCGCCGATCTTCGAGGGTGCCGCCCGGCCCGACCGCGTGTACCGGCGCGACGCCGACTTCGGGGTCCGGGCGAACCGCATGGCCCACAACGGCCGGATGCTCGACCTCGTCTCGCCGGGGGGCGTCCACGACGAGGTCTTCGTGCCGCTCCACGGCCGGCACCAGGGCGACAACGCCGCCATCGCTCTCGCCGCCGCCGAGGCGTTCTTCGGCGGTGCCGCCCTCGAAGACGACGTGGTGGAGGAGGGCTTCGCGGCCGTCCGGGTGCCTGGCCGCATGGAGGTCGTTGCCCGCCAGCCTCTCGTCATGCTCGACGGCGCCCACAACCCCGCCGGTGCCGCTGCCCTTCGTGACGCGCTGGCCGAGGAGTTCGCCTCCGAAGAGCGGACGCTCGTCGTCGGGATGCTCCGTGAGAAGGACCCGGCCGAGATGCTGTCGGCGCTCGGTGTGGGGGATGCGTCGCGCCTCATCGCCTGCCTCCCTCCCTCGCCGCGGGCGCTCGACCCCGAGGCCGTCGCCGCCGCCGCTCGTTCCCTCGGGATCCCCCCGGACTCGATCGAGGTGACGCCCTCGGTGGGGGAGGCCATCAGCCGGGCGCTGGCGACGACGGCCGAGCACGGGCAGATCATCGTGACGGGATCGCTCTACACCGCGGGCGCCGCCCGCGAGGTCCTCGTCCGCCGCTGACTGTCGTTTTGGCTGTTTGTGCCGGTCATGACCGGCACAAACAGCCAAAACGACGAGGTGGGTGGTTCCGCAAGGGCGGGTTCTCTATCCTCTCGGTCTCATGCAGCCCCGGTGGTGGCGACGGCCCGGCGTCGCACTCTTGGCCGCGGCCGTCCTGCTCCCGCTCGTCGTGCCGGGACGGGTCGAGGCCGCCGGTACCACCGCCACGCCCGTCATGGGGCGCAACGTGCTCGTCGCCGACCAACTGGCGGCCTGGTACCGCTCGACGGGCCGCACGCCGAGCCTGCACGGCGTCACGCTCGAGGAGCTCGCCCGTCTCTTCATCGAAGAGGGGGCTGCCGAAGGGGTTCGCGGCGATGTCGCCTTCGCGCAGGCCATCTTCGAAACCGACTACTTCCGGTTCTCGGAGACGGTGCCCCCGCACACCAACAACTTCGCCGGCATCGGGGCGCCCAACAGCGTGGCCTCGTTCCCGAATGCCCGCGTCGGCGTGCGGGCCCAGATCCAGCACCTTCGCGCGTACGCCGACTCCTCGGTCGCCCGGACGGGTACTGCCCAGCCCCTGGTCGACCCCCGCTTCGATCTCGTCAACCCGAAGGGGCAGGTGACGACCTTCGAAGAACTGAGCGGGCGCTGGTCGGGTGGCACGACCTACGGGCTCAAGGTGGTCGGGATCTACGGGCGGATCCTCGCCCACGCCGGGCCGTCGCTACGAGGTCAGGCCCTCGGCGCCCCCGTGGTCGATCTCTCGAACGCCGTGGGCGGCGGCGTCTGGCTCCTCGACGCCGCCGGCGGCGTCTTCACGCTGGGCGGGGCCAAGTTCTTCGGGTCGATCCCCGGCCGGCGGGCGTCGGGGCAGATCATCGGCTTCGCGCAGGGCGTCGCCATCGCTGCCACACCGACCCGCCTCGGGTACTGGGTCCTCGACCGTGACGGCGGGGTGCACGCCTTCGGCGACGCGCGGTTCCTCGG
>DATLFW010000033.1:0-5502 GCA_035540775.1 Acidimicrobiia bacterium | reverse complement strand
GATCCACTTCTCGTGGTACCTGCCGTTCGGGCTCATGACGCCCGCCTCGTGGGTTGCGATGGCCGCCCGCCGCTACATGCACGAGTACGGGGCCACCACCGAAGACTTCGGCCGGGTGGCGGTCGCCGCCCGGCGTCACGCCGCCACCAACCCCGACGCCTGGTTCTACGAGCAGCCGATCACCCTCGAGGAGCACCAGGCCTCCCGGTGGATCGTCGAGCCCCTCCGCCTCCTCGACTGCTGCCAGGAAAGCGACGGCGGCGTCGCGTTCGTCGTCACCTCGACCGAGCGAGCCCGCGACCTCGCCGAGCCTCCCGCCGTCATCCGAGGTGCCGCGCAGGGCCTGGGGCCGGGGCAGGAGTCGATGACGACCTTCTACGGCGACGACATCACGGGGCTCCCGGAGATGCGGATCATCGGCGAGCAGCTCTACGCCCAGGCGGGTATCGGACCGGCCGACATCCAGACGGCCACCATCTACGACCACTTCACGCCGTTCGTGCTGACCCAGCTGGAGGAACTCGGATTCTGCGAGCGGGGCGAGGCGAAGGACTTCGTCGCCGACGGCAACGTCGAGATCGGCGGGCGGCTGCCGATCAACACCAACGGCGGCCAACTGGGTGAGGCGTACATCCACGGCATGAACGGGATCAACGAGGCCGTCCGGCAGGTGCGGGGGACGGCCGTGAACCAGGTCGACGGGGTGGAGCACGTGCTCGTCACGGCGGGAACGGGCGTCCCCACCAGCGGGCTGATCCTCGGCCGCGACGACTGACATCATCGTGTGCGTACGGCGTCGCGCATAGCGGGACGGAGTACGCACACACGGAAGAGAGAAGGAACACATGGGTCGAGCAGTGATCGTCGAGGCGGTGCGGACGCCGATCGGAAAGCGCAACGGGCTCCTCTCTGGAGTCCACCCCACCCAGCTGCTGGCCGCCTCGCAGATCGAGGTGGTGAAGCGGGCCGGCATCGACCCTGGGATCGTCGACCAGATCGTCGGTGGCTGCGTGACGCAGGTCGGTGAGCAGGCGGCGAACGTTGCCCGCAACGCCTGGCTCGGCGCCGGGCTCCCCTACGAGGTGGCGGCGACCACCATCGATTGCCAGTGCGGGTCGGGGCAGCAAGCGAACCACTTCATCGCCGGCCTCGTCGAGACCGACACCATCGACGTGGGGATCGCCTGCGGGGTCGAGGCCATGAGCCGCATCGGCCTCGGTGCCAACGTCTATCCGGGCCCCGGCATCCCGCGAACCGACCCGTGGCCGTGGGACCAGGCGTCGGACCAGTTCACGGCGGCGGAGCGCATCGCCCAGAAGCGTGGGATCACCCGCGAGGAGGTCGACGCCTTCGGTCTGTCGTCGCAACAGAAGGCGGCGCGGGCGTGGGAGGAGGGGCGGTTCGACCGCGAGATCGTCCCCGTCGAAGCCCCCGTCCTCGACGCCGAGGGCAACCCCACCGGCGAGACCCAGGTCGTCGCACGCGACCAAGGACTGCGGGAGACGACCCTGGAGGGCCTCGGCAATCTCAAGGCGGTCATCCCCGACGGCATCCACACGGCCGGGAACTCGTCGCAGATTTCCGACGGTTCGGCGGCCGTGCTGTGGATGTCGGAGGAGAAGGCCAACGATCTCGGGCTGAAGCCCCGGGCCCGCTTCGTCGCGCAGGCGCTCGTCGGCTCCGACCCGTACTACCTGCTCGACGGCCCGCCGGAGGCGACCGCCCGGGTGCTGGAGCGGTCAGGCATGTCGATGAGCGACATGGACCTCTTCGAGGTGAACGAAGCGTTCGCCGCGGTCGTGCTGTCGTGGGCGCGGGTGCACGAGCCCGACATGGACAAGGTCAACGTGAACGGCGGCGCCATCGCTTTGGGACACCCCGTCGGGTGCACCGGGAGTCGGCTCATCACGACGGCCCTCCACGAGCTCGAGCGCATCGACGGCCAGTTCGCGCTGATCTCCATGTGCTGTGGGGGCGCACTGGCGACCGCATCCATCATCGAGCGCCTGTGACCGCCGGAGAGGTTCCCGTTCCCCATGGGTACCCGGCGCCGCCCGCCCCGCGGGTGCACCACGACGTCCTGCACGGGAGCGAGGTCCGTCTCGATGCCGACGAGGCCGCGCGCGTCGACGCCAAGCACCGTCTCGTCGCCGAGGTTCGGCACCTGGCGGAAGCCGTCGCCATGCTCGACGTCACGGCGGTCGACACCGCCGACCTGGACGGCCTCGGTGCCGCCGTCGCCGAGCTGACGGCCCGGGTCGCCACCCACCCCGACCTGTCGGGATACGGAAGCCTCGCCGTCGGACCGCAGATCGCGTCCGCGCTCGACGAGCGCAGCCCGATCAGCGGGCAGGCGAATCCGGTCGCACCTCCAATGACGATCGAGTTCGACGGGGTCAAGACGTGGGCGTCGGCGACCTACGGCGCGATCTACGAGGGCCCACCGTTCCACGTCCACGGCGGCTGGGTGATCGCGGCGTTCGACGAACTGCTCGGCGTCGCCCAGGTGGCGTCCGGGCGCCCCGGCATGACGGGCACGATCACCATCCGCCTCCGCCGGCCGACCCCGCTGGGCAAGCAGATCGACTACGAGGGATGGGTCGACCGCGTCGAAGGACGCAAGACGTACGCCCGTGGCGTCGCCCGCCTCGACGGCGAGGTCCTCGCAGAGGCGGAGGGCGTCTTCATCGCCCCCCGAAACTGGATCGAGGCGATCGAAGGCGGGGACCACGCCGAGTAGAGGCGGCTTCACGGCTTGGGTTTGCTCCTCCCGCGCAGGGGTATCCCGCAGGCATGTATGCAGCCCTCACCATCGTCGCCGTCATCCTCGCCATCGTGGGCATCTGGGCCCTCCTGACGGGGAGCATCATCACGGGGATCATCCTGCTCGTCCTCGCCGTTCTGGTGGGACCGGGCGGGTACTCGATCGCCGGCGGCCGGCGCGTCTGACCTTCGGGACTCCCCTTCCCCGTCTTGGGTGAGTTGTGTCCGCATAGCGAGCGGAACTCCCCCAAGACGCGAGCGGGGGGCGGCAGAAAGCTGACACGAACGTCAGTGGTAGCGTGCGCCGCATGTCGGAACGGTGGCGCTACGTCGACGCCGGCGCGGTCGGCCCGCTCCAGGCGATGTCCCAGAACGGGGTCCTCGGCGGCCAAGTGAAGGCGGGCGCCGGCCCGATCGTTATGACGGCCGTCTGGGGCCAGACCCACCTCAACGTCGGCTGGTTCGACGACGTCGACGCGACCCTCGACCTCGACGCGTGCCGCCGTCTCGGCGTCGAGGTGATCCGCCGCCCCGTCTACGGCGGAGGCACCGCCTTCTACGAAGAGGGCTGCGCCGTGATGTGGGGGTTCTTCCTCCCGAAGGACGGGGGCACCCTCGACGAGAAGCTCGCCCGCTTCGCGCCCATCCTCCTCTCCACCCTCGAGCGCCTCGGTCTCGGCGAGGTGGCCCTCGAGGGGTCCAGCGACTTCCGGTGGAACGGCCGCAAGCTCGGCGCACTCACCGCGCAGGACGTGGGCGCCTGCCACTCGGTCGGCGGCTTCCTCAACATCGCCCGCCCGGACCTCGACCTCTATCTCGAGGTCGTGCGCGTCCCCGACGAAAAGTTCAAGGACAAGGTCGTGAAGGACATGCGGGAGTACGTCTGCACGGCCGAGGAGGTCGCGGGCCACGCCGTGTCGTACGACGACTTCCGCGACGCGCTGCTCGCCTCGCTCGGCAAGGCGGGGATCGAGGTCGACCCGAAGCCCCTCACGGCCGAGGAGAAGAAGGGCATCGACGACGTCAACGCCTTCCTCGGGAGCGACGACTTCGTCCGGCGCACGTCGTCGGAGCGATTCACGGCCGCCGCACCCGCCGACGCCCGCGTCGGCTTCGGGAACCACAAGGGCCGCAAGCTGTGCCGGGCCGGGGTGGCGATCGACGAGGGCGGCACCATCGTGGCGGCGATGATGGCGGGCGACATGCACGTCAGCCCGTCCGACACGATCGACAAGGTGGGCGAGGCCCTGGTGGGGGCGAGCGTCGACGATCGCGACGACGTCCGCCGGCGCATCGCCTCCGTGTTCGAGGCGCCGGAGGTCGACCAGGCGGGCGACGCCATGGGCGTCACGACCGACGACCTGCTCGCGGCGGTCGACAAGGCCATCGCGCAGGCCGCCGACGACACGAAGGAGAACGCGTGATGGGAATGCAGGTGGCGGGCAGCACGATCCTCGTGACCGGCGCTTCCTCGGGCATCGGCGCAGCACTGGCCCCGATGCTCGCCGAGCGGGGTGCGACCGTCGGCGTGCTCGCCCGCCGTGCCGACCGGCTCGCCGAGGTCCTGGAGCGGTGCCAGGTCCACGCTCCCGACTCCCGGATGTGGGTCGCCGACCTCGACGACGTCGAGGGGTCGGTCGCCGTTGCCCTCGAGGCTTGGGACGCCTTCGGCCACCTCGACGTCGTCGTCCACAACGCCGCCGTGCCATCGCGTCGCCCGTTCCCGGAGCTCACGGCCGAGGAACTGGAGAAGACGTTCCGGGTGAACTTCTTCTCGCCGGCCCGCATGACGATGGCGATCCTGCCGCGGATGCTCGAACGTGACCGGGGGATGATCGTCAACGTGTCGAGCCTCGGCGGCCGCCTCGGCATCGTGCACGAGGCGGCCTACTGCGCGACGAAGTTCGCGTTGTGCGGCTGGAGCGAGTGCATGCAGATCGACCTCACCGGGACGGGGGTCGAAACGCGCCTCGTCATCCCGGGGGCGATCGACACCGAGATCTGGGAGAGCCCGGAGACGGGCCCGCCGCTCTACGACGGCCCCAAGGAGGCGCCGGAGGTGGTGGCGCAGGGGATCGTCGACGCCATCGAGAGCGACACCTTCGAGCACTACGTGCCCGACATGAAGGGCATCGCCGAGTACAAGACGTCGAACATCGACGAGTTCCTGGCGGGGGTGGCCCAGATGGCGGCCGACGCCGGAGGCGAGGCGCACGCATGAAGGCGCTGGTGTTCGGCGTCGACCCTCAGCCGTGGGACGACGCTCCCGGCACCAACGCCCCCCGTCTCCTCCAGCACCTGGCCGCCACGCCGATGGCGCTCCAGGACGTCGCCGACCCGGCGCCGATCGGCCCCGACTGGGTTGTCCTACGCACGCGCATGACGGGTATCTGCGGCTCCGACGCCAAGCAGGTGCTGATGGACTTCGAGGGCGGCGACGACAACCCGATGACCGCCTTCATCTCGTTCCCGCAGGTGCTCGGGCACGAGGTGGTGGCCGACGTCGTCGAGGTCGGCCCGGAGGCGAAGGCCGAACCGGGCCAGCGGGTGGTGCTCAACCCGTGGTTGTCGTGCGGGCCCCGGGGGATCGACCCCTGGTGCGGGCCGTGCCAGGCCGGCGACCTCGCCATGTGCGAGCACTTCCTCGACGGCCGCCTCTCTCCCGGGATCCACACCGGCAACTGCGTGGAGGCGACGGGCGGCTTCGCCGAACTGCTGCCCGCGCACGATTCCATGTGC
>DATLFW010000032.1:0-8166 GCA_035540775.1 Acidimicrobiia bacterium | reverse complement strand
GCACTCGACCGCGTCGCCGAATCCGACGCTGCCCGCTACCACGCCTACGTGCAGTGGCTCTGCACGTTGCAGGTCGCGAACCTCGGTCGTACCCTCCGCCTCTACGACGTCGACCTCCTGCTCGACCTTCCGCTCGGAACGCATGCACAGGGGTACGACGTATGGCGCCGTCGCGATGCCTTCGTCGAGGGGGTTTCGATGGGGGCGCCACCCGACGGGTTCTTCACGGGCGGGCAGACGTGGGGTTTGGCGCCGCTTCATCCCGAGCGCGCCCGCGCCGACGGCCATGCCTACTGGCGACGGTGCCTCGCCTTCCAGATGGAGGTCGCCGACGCGCTCCGCATCGACCATGTCATGGGACTCCACCGGCTCTTCTGGGTTCCCGACGGCTTTCCGCCCACCGAGGGCGTGTACGTCCGGAACCACGCCGACGAGCTGTATGCACTGCTGTGTCTCGAATCGCAGCGCCACGGCTGCCGGGTCGTCGGTGAGGATCTCGGAACCGTTCCTCCCGAGGTTCGGGAAGAGATGGCGCGGCGTGACGTCGCCCGGACCGTCGTGGCGCAGTTCGAACTCCCCGGTTCCGCCGGCGATGCCGCGTCCTCGCCTCCGGTGGCGTCCCTGGCGACCATGAACACGCACGACACTCCGCCCTTCCTCCGCTACTGGGAGGCGGGCGACGTCGACGACCGGGTCGAGCACGGCTGGCTCGACCCTGAGGAGGCGGAGGCCGAGCGCGCCGGGCGGCGCCGGTCTCTGGAGGCGACGGCCGGGTGGCTGGAGAAGGCCGGCTATCTCGCACCCGGCGCGCCGCATGGCGCCGGCGAGGTGCTCGCCGGGTTGCTGGCCTGGTTGGGCGCGAGCCGGGCCGAGATGGCGGTCGCCACCCTCGAGGACCTCTGGTTGGAGGATCAGCCGCAGAACGTTCCGGGTACCGGAGCGGAGAGGGGCAACTGGAGTCGGCGGACGCGCGAGCCCCTCGAGGCGTGGACCGCCGACCCTGCCGCGCAGCGGCGGTTGCTGGCGCTGTTCCGGGAAGACGCGCATGGAGGTGATGGGAGTGAGTGAACGGGCGACCCAGGGCGGGCGGATCCGCCGAGCCATCCGGAATCGCCCGTCGGCGCCGGGAGGCGACGGTGACGCGACGCCCTTCCCGACTCTCTTGACCGCCGACGACATCCACTTGTTCAACGAGGGCCGTCACGTGCGGCTCTACGAACGGCTCGGCGCCCACCCGGGGACACACGGCGGTGAGACCGGAACGTTCTTCGCGGTGTGGGCGCCGAACGCCGACTCCGTGTCGGTGATCGGCGATTTCAACGGTTGGGATCCCGGTGCGCATCCGCTTGCAGCACGGGAGAGCAGCGGGGTCTGGGAGGGCTTCGTCGCCGGGGTCTCCGAGGGTGCCGTGTACAAGTACCGGGTCGTGTCGCGCCACGGCGGGTACGCCGTCGACAAGGCCGACCCGTTCGCCGTGCACTCCGAGGTGCCGCCCCGCACGGGGTCCGTCGTCTGGGACCTCGACTACGAGTGGGGAGACGGCGACTGGCTCGCGCAACGTGAGGGCCTTCAGGCGCTCTCCGCCCCGATGAGCGTCTACGAGGTGCACCTCGGGTCGTGGCGGCGGAGCCCCGCCGACCCTGACGAGTTCCTCTCGTACCGCGACGTCGCACCACTGCTCGCCGACCACGTCGAGTCGCTCGGGTTCACCCACGTCGAGTTGCTGCCCTTGATGGAGCACCCCTTCTACGGGTCGTGGGGCTACCAGACCACCGGCTACTTCGCGCCGACGAGCCGGTACGGCACGCCACAGGACTTCATGGCGATGATCGACCACCTGCACCAGCGGGGAATCGGCGTCATCCTCGACTGGGTGCCGTCACACTTCCCGACCGACGAGCACGGCCTCGGGTACTTCGACGGCACGCACCTCTTCGAGCATTCCGATCCTCGGGAGGGCTTCCACCCCGACTGGAACAGCGCCATCTTCAACTACGGGCGCCACGAGGTGCGATCGTTCCTCCTGTCGAGCGCCGCCTTCTGGCTCGACCAGTACCACGTCGACGGGCTGCGCGTGGACGCAGTGGCGTCGATGCTCTACCGCGACTACTCGCGCAAGGCTGGCGAGTGGATCCCGAACGAGTACGGGGGCCGGGAAAATCTGGAGGCGATCGAGTTCCTCCGCCAGCTCAACGCCGACGTCTACCGCGACCACCCAGGGGTCCAGACCGTCGCCGAGGAGTCGACGGCGTGGCCGATGGTCTCGCGCCCGACGTACGTCGGCGGACTCGGATTCGGGTTCAAGTGGGACATGGGGTGGATGCACGACACCCTCGAATACCTACGTCAGGACCCGGTCCACCGCCGGTTCCACCACCACCAGCTCACGTTCCGGATGGTCTACGCGTTCAACGAGAACTTCGTCCTGCCGCTCTCGCACGACGAGGTCGTTCACGGCAAGGGGTCGCTGCTCGGACGAATGCCGGGTGACGAGTGGCAGCGCTTCGCCAACCTGCGGCTGCTGTTCGGCTACATGACCGCCATGCCGGGGAAGAAGCTGCTGTTCATGGGCGGGGAGTTCGGCCAGCCGGCCGAGTGGCGCCACGATCACAGCCTCGACTGGCACCTCCTCGCCGATCCTGCGCACGCCGGGGTCCAGGCGTGGGTGGGTCACCTCAACCGGCTGTACCGCGGCCAACCCGCGCTCCACGAGTTGGACTGCGACCCGGCCGGGTTCCAATGGATCGACGCCAACGACGCCGACCAGAGCGTCATCACCTTCCTGCGGATCGACGCGTCGGGCGACCGCGAGGTGCTGGTGGCGTGCAACTTCACGCCCGTGCCACGCCACAGCTATCGCATCGGCGTGCCGCGCGAGGGGGTTTGGCGCGAGGTCGCCAACAGCGATGCCGAGGAGTACGGCGGGAGCGGGCAGGGCAACTTCGGCGCCGTCGACACGGTCGCCGTTCCGTACCAGGGGCATGAGCAGTCGGTGCTGCTCACGCTGCCGCCCCTGTCGGTCGTCTTCTTCGAGTGGGACGCAACGGGCTCGTGACGGCGACGCCGCGTCTGGGGGCCACGCGCCAAGCCGGCGGTGATGTCCAGTTCGCCGTCTGGGCGCCGTTCCACGAACGGATTGCACTCCACCTGTTCGATCCGGACGACCGCGTCGTCGAGATGCGCCGGCATGACCACGGCGAGCACGTGGCGGTGGTGGACGACGTCCCCGACGGCGCCCGATATCGCTACCGCCTGGCGGACGGACGCGAGCTGGCCGACCCGGCGTCGCGCCACCAGCCCGAGGGTGTGGCGGGGCCGTCGGCCGTCGTGAGCCCCGACGTCGGGTGGAGCGACGGCGGCTGGACGGGCATCGAGGTCGACGACCTCGTGCTCTACGAGCTCCACGTCGGAACGTTCACCGAGGAGGGCACCTTCGAAGCGGCGGCCGAGCATGCCGAGCGGCTCGCGCGCCTCGGTGTGACGGCCGTGGAGCTCCTCCCCGTGGCGGAGTTCCCCGGGGAACGCAATTGGGGATACGACGGCGTGTTCCCATGGGCCGCCCAGCACTCGTATGGCGGACCTCATGGACTCCGCACGTTCGTCGATGCCTGCCACCGCGCGGGCCTTGGCGTCGTTCTCGATGTCGTCTACAACCACCTCGGCCCCGAGGGAAATGTGCTCGCCGAGTACGGCCCGTACTTCACCGAGGCGTACCGGACGCCGTGGGGTGCGGCGCTCAACTTCGACGGTCCCGGGTGCGACGAGGTGCGTCGTTTCTTCGTGGAGAGCGCCCTCATGTGGGTGACCGAATGTCACGTGGACGGGCTCCGGCTCGACGCCGTCCACGCCATCGTCGACCCGTCGCCGGCTCCCTTCGTCGAGGAGCTGACGGCGGCGGTCCACGCTCGCGCCTCCCAACTCGGGCGCCGCGTGCTCGTCACCGCCGAGGATGCCCACAACGACCCGCGACTCACCAGAGCGCGCAACCTTGGCGGCATCGGCATGGACGCCCAGTGGAACGACGACTACCACCACGCCGTTCACGTCGCTCTCACTGGGGAACGCGACGGCTACTACGAGGACTTCACGGGCGTCGACGACGTCGTCGCCTGCCTCGCTCACGGGTTCGCGAATAGCGGGCGGCACTCGCCGTCGCGCGGGCACCGGGTCGGCCGGCCCGTCCATTGGCCGGGCGGGGCGCCGTCACGCGAACGGCTCGTCGCGTTCACCCAGAACCACGACCAAGTGGGGAACCGCGCCGCCGGCGACCGGTTGTCGACCCTGGTCGACGCCGACCGGCTCCGGCTCGCGGCCGGGCTCCTGGTCCTCTCGCCGTTCGTTCCCCTGCTGTTCATGGGCGAGGAGTACGGCGAGACGGCGCCGTTCCAGTACTTCGTCCACCACTCGGATCCGGGTCTCGTCGAGGCCGTGCGGAATGGGCGGCGTGGCGAGTTCGCTGCCTTCGGTTGGGACCCCGACGCCGTACCCGATCCTCAGGACGCGGCCACCTTCGCCCGCTCCCGTCTCGACCACTCGCTGACCGAGATCGAGCCGCACCGGTCGCTGAACGCGTTGACGGCCGAGCTCATCGCGCTCCGACGGGAACTTCGGGTGCGGTCCGACGTCTCGAGCGGCCTCGCCGATCCCGTCGAGGTTTCGCAGACGGGAGCGGTGGTCATACTGCGCCGACCCGCCGCCGCCGTTCCCTCGGTCACACTGTTCAACGCCGGAGCCACCGACGCGGAGGCCGTCATGCCCGCCGGGTCGTGGGCGCGACGGCTCGACTCCGACGAGCAGCGGTGGGGCGGGACGGGCGCCGTCGTCGTCGACGGTGTGAAGTCGGGAGGAGCCGAGACCGTCGGTCTGCCCCCGTGGTCGTTCGCCGTCTACACCGCCGCTGGATGGTGAGGGGAGGTTCGGTGGAGCGCTTCGTCTGCGTACACGGTCACTTCTACCAACCGCCGCGGGAGAACCCGTGGTTGGAGGCCATCGAACTCCAGGACTCCGCCTACCCGTACCACGACTGGAACGAGCGGATCACGGCCGAATGCTACGGCCCGAACGCCCGCTCGCGGATTCTCGACGGCGAGGGGCGAATCAGTCGCATCCTCAACAACTACTCCCGGATCTCGTTCAACGTCGGCCCGACGCTGCTGGCGTGGATGGAGGTGCACGCGCCGAACGTCTACGACGCGGTCCTCGCCGCCGACGGGGAGAGCGCCGACCGCTTCAGCGGGCACGGGTCGGCGATGGCCCAGGCGTACAACCACATGATCATGCCGTTGGCGAACCGGCGTGACCAGCAGACCCAGGTGCGCTGGGGGGTCGCCGACTTCGAGCGCCGGTTCGGACGGTTCCCGGAGGGGATGTGGCTGCCCGAGACGGCCGTCAACGCGGAGTCGCTCGACGTCCTGGCGGCTGCCGGTATCCGCTTCACCGTGCTTGCACCCCACCAGGCGAGGCGGGTGCGGTCCCTGCGTGGAGGGAGATGGAAGGACGTCGAAGGTGGCCGGGTGGACCCGACGGTGCCGTACCGCGTCCGCCTCCCCTCGGGTCGTTCCATCGACGTCTTCTTCTACGACGGCCCTGTCTCGCGGGCCGTCGCCTTCGAGGAGCTCTTGGTCAGCGGTGATCGCCTGGCCGACCGGATCCAAGGGATCCTCCCGGGGGATGGCGAAGGGCTGCGCCTTGCTCACATCGCCACCGACGGCGAGACGTACGGCCACCACCATTCGCACGGCGACATGGCCCTCGCCTTTGCCCTCGACCGAATGGAGCGCGACGACACGATCCGCCTCACCAACTACGGCGAGTTCCTCGAACTGCACCCACCGGAGATGGAGGCCGAGATCGTCGACAACACGTCGTGGAGCTGCGCCCACGGCGTCGAGCGGTGGCGCTCCGACTGCGGGTGCAACACCGGGCGGGGGTGGAGTCAGGCGTGGCGGGCGCCGCTGCGAGAAGCGCTCGACTGGCTGCGCGACGCCGTCGAGCCCATCTTCCAGGAACGGGGCGGAAAACTGCTCGCCGACCCGTGGGAGGCTCGCGATGACTACGTCGAGGTCGTGCTCGACCGTTCGCCGCGCAGCGTCGACGGGTTCCTCGACCGCCACGGAAGCCACGGTCTCGACGAAGCCGAGCGCATCGACGCCCTGAAACTCCTCGAGATGCAGCGCCACGCGATGCTCATGTACACGAGCTGCGGTTGGTTCTTCGACGAGCTGTCGGGGATCGAGACGGTGCAGGTGATCCAGTACGCCGGCCGGGCGATCCAGCTGGCGCAGGACTTCACCGACGACGACCTCGAGGGGCCGTTCCTCGACCGGCTGGCGCGCGCCCAGAGCAACCTTCGTGAGCACCGTGACGGGCGGAGGGTGTACGAGAAGTTCGTCCGGCCCGCCATGGTCGACCTCACGAAGGTGGCCGCGCACTACGCCGCCACCGCGATGTTCGAGCGCCCCGACGACGCCACTCCGGCGCCCGGCCACGCTCCACTCTTCGAAGGGTTCAAGGAGGGGCCGCGCGTGTACTGCTACGACATCGAGCGTGACGACGAGCGCCTCTTGGAGGCGGGGCGCGCCCGTCTGTCGGTCGGCCGGGTGCGTGTCGTCTCGGAGGTCACCCGGGAGAGCAGTCTCGTTGCCTACGCGGCGCTCCACTTCGGCGACCACAACCTCAATGTCGGCGCCCGCCCCTTCGGCGACGAGTACGCGTATCGGTCGGTGGTCACCGACCTCTCGGCCGCGTTCGAGCAGGCCGATCTCCCCGAGGTCCTTCGCCGGCTCGACCATCACTTCGGGTCGACGCCCTTCTCGTTGCGCACCCTGTTCCGAGACGAGCAGCGAGCAGTGATGGACGTCATCCTCGCCAACGAGTACGACGACGCCGAGCGCGCCCATCGCCAGCTGTACGAGCGCCAGGTCCCTCTCATCCGGTTCCTGGGCAGCATCGACGTACGCCTCCCGAAGGCGTTCAAGGCCACGGCGGAACTCGTCGTCGACGCCGAGCTGCGGCGCCGGTTCGCCGATCCCGAGATGGATCCGGACGACGTCCGGTCCCTCCTCGCCGACACCGCGACGTGGGGCCTCGAACTCGACGTCCCCGGTCACGCCCTCGCCTTCTCACGAACCATCCGATCGGTGGCCGAGCGACTCCGCGACCGTCCGACCCGTCCCCGGCTCTCGGAGCGCCTCGACGAACTGGTCGACCTCGCGTTGTCGCTCCCGTGGGAAGTCCCGCTCTGGGAGACGCAGAACGCCTTCTACGACGTGGTGACGGAGCGGTACCCCGACCTGGCGCGGCGCGCAGCCGGAGGTGACGCCAGTGCCGTCCCGCGTGCCGAACGCGTGGCCCGCCTCGCCGACCGCCTGCGCATTCTCCTCCCCGAGGCCACTTCCCACGAGTGAGAGCGAGGCGGCGTTGCGCACTCCGATCTCGACCTACCGCCTCCAGGTCGGCTCGATCGGTGTCGCCGAAGCCTCCGCCTACGCGCCGTACCTTGCCGCTCTCGGGATCTCCGATGCCTACGTCTCGCCGGTGCTCCGCGCCGGGAGCGACCACGGCTACGACGTCCTGGACCCGTCGGTGGCCGACGATCGGGTGGGAGGCGACGCCGGTTTCGCCGACCTCGCCCGGCGTCTCGCCGACGAGGGGCTCGGCGTCCTCCTCGACATCGTCCCGAACCACATGGCGGTCAGCCCCGAGAACCCGTGGTGGTGGGACGTGCTGGAGCACGGCCGGGCGTCTCGCTTCGCCACGTTCTTCGACATCACGTGGGAACCACCGGAAGCACCCGAGCTTTCGGGTCGGCTCGTCCTCCCGGTGCTCGGGTCGTCCTTCGGGCAGGAAGTTCGCTCGAGCATCACGATCGGCGTCGACGACACTCGCCCTGCCCTCGTCGCCCGGTACCACGACCGGACCTTCCCGATCGACCCCGCGACGTACGGCGCCGTCGAGGCATGGGCCGAGGAGTCGGCGTTACGGGGACTGTGGTCGGCGGCGAGCCGGGTTCCGTGGCGTGACGGGGCCCAAGCCGACGAGCGGTCCCAGGCGACGGCCGGCGTGCGGACCGCGCTCCACCGAATTGTGGACGATCCGGCGGCTCGCTCGGCGCTCGTGTCGGCGCTCGGGCTGCTCAACGGCAGCGGGGAGTCGGCGGTCGCCGCC
>DATLFW010000031.1:0-2735 GCA_035540775.1 Acidimicrobiia bacterium | reverse complement strand
CGCGATGCGGGCCAGGGGGTTCAGGGTGGGCCTCGTTGGTCGGATCCGGAGCGTCCTCAGTATCGTTGCGGCGACCCCGACCCGTCACGCCGCGGCGACGCGGCGCCTTCGGAGGTGCCAGATGAACCGGCGCTACCGCGTCGTGATCGCCAAGCCCGGACTCGACGGCCACGACCGCGGCGCGAAGGTCATCGCCCGGGCGCTGCGCGACGGCGGGTTCGAGGTGATCTACACGGGCCTCCACCAGACGCCCGAGCAGATCGTCGAGGCGGTCATCCAGGAGGACGCCGACGCCGTGGGCATGTCGCTGCTCTCGGGCGCCCACCTCACGCTGTTCCCGAAGGTGGTCGAACTCCTGCGGGCGCAGGACGCCGACGACGTCCTCGTCTTCGGCGGCGGCATCATCCCCGACGACGACATTCCGCGGCTGAAGGAAGCGGGGGTGGCCCAGATCTTCACCCCTGGCTCCACCATGCGGTCGATCACCGAATGGCTCGAGGCGGCGCTCGACGAGCGCGAGTCGCGCCTCACCCCCCAGTAATCCCGGCACACGTCAAGGAGACGGAGTGGACCTCTTCGAGTACCAGGGCAAGCAGTTCTTCGCGCGGTACGGCATCCCGGTGTCGCCGGGTGAGGCCGTCGACACCGTCGACGACGCGGTGGCCGCCGCCGACCGTCTCGGCTACCCGGTGGTGGTGAAGGCCCAGGTGCAGGTGGGCGGCCGTGGCAAGGCGGGCGGGATCAAGCTCGCCGCCAACGCCGACGAGGCCCGTGAACACGCCTCCAACATCCTCGGCATGGACATCAAGGGCCACACGGTCGGGACGCTCTGGATCGAGAAGGCGAGCGACATCGAGGAGGAGTACTACGTGTCGCTCACGCTCGACCGCTCCGCCAAGAAGCACCTCGGCATGCTGTCGGCGCAGGGCGGCGTCGACATCGAGGAGGTGGCGGCGACGAACCCCGACGCCATCGCCAAGATCCACGTCGACCCCGTCGACGGCCTGACCGACGAGCAGGCACGCCAGTGGGTGGCGGCCGCCGGCCTCAACCCGAAGGCCGTCGACGGCGCCATCGAGATCGTGAAGCAGCTCTACACCGCCTACACCGAGGGCGACGCCGACCTCGTCGAGATCAACCCGCTCATCCTCACGCCCGACGGCCGGGTGCACGCCCTCGACGCCAAGGTCACCCTCGACGCCAACGCTTCCTTCCGTCATGAGGAGTGGGCGGAGTACGAGGCCACCCAGGTCCTCGACGAGCGGGAGCGCATGGCGCGGGAGAAGGGCCTCAACTACATCGGCCTCGACGGGACCGTCGGGATCATCGGCAACGGCGCGGGCCTCGTGATGTCGACGCTCGACGTGGTGTCGCAGGTCGGCGGCTCGGCGGCCAACTTCCTCGACGTGGGCGGCGGTGCCGGTGCCGACGTGTTGGCCAACGCCATCGAGGTCATCAATGCCGACCCCAACGTCAAGGCGATCCTCATCAACATCTTCGGGGGCATCACCCGCTGCGACGAGGTGGCGGAAGGGATCGTCGAGGCGGTGAAGCGGGTCGAGCTGCGCTCGCCCCTCGTCGTCCGTCTCGACGGCACCAACGCCGAGGAGGGGCGAGCGGTGCTCGCCGCCAACGAGAGCGAGCACGTGAAGACCGAGCCCACGATGCTCGACGCCGCCCGCCGGGCCGTCGAACTCGCCAACGCCTGAGGCCATCCCAACCGACAACGGCCACGGGCGGGGCAGGGGCCCCGCCCTGTGGAGGAGGCGACGAGATGTCGCCGGGAGGAAACCAGTGAGCATCTTCGTCAACGAGAACACCAAGGTCGTCTACCAGGGCCTGACCGGAAGCCAGGGCCGGTTCCACGGCATGCGCAACAAGGCGTACGGCACCCAGGTGGTGGCGGGGACCAACCCGAAGAAGGCGGGCACCGACGTGGAGGGTGTGCCGATCTTCGGCTCTGTGCAGGAGGCGGTCGACGCCACCGGCGCCACCGCGTCGTGTGTCTTCATCCCGGCACCCGGCGTCGCCGACGCCGTGATCGAGGCGGCCGAGGGCGGCATCGAGTTCATCGTGGTCATCACCGAGGGCGTCCCGGCGCACGACGAGGCGCTCTTCTACAACCGCCTGAAGCGCGACTTCCCCCAGGTGCGCCTCCTGGGCCCGAACTGCCCGGGGATCATCAGCCCCGGCAAGTGCAACATCGGCATCACGCCGGGCGAGATCGCCATGGAGGGCGGGCCGGTCGGGATCGTGAGCCGATCGGGCACCCTCACCTACCAGGCCCTCCACGAGTTGACGCAGCGGGGGATCGGCCAGACCACCTGCGTCGGCATCGGCGGCGACCCCGTGCCCGGCACCTCGTTCGTCGACTGCCTCGAGGCCTTCGAGGCCGATCCCGACACCAAGGCCGTCGTGATGATCGGCGAGATCGGCGGGTCGGCCGAGGAAGAGGCGGCTGCGTTCATCAAGTCGTCGATGAGCAAGCCGGTCGTGTCGTGCATCGCGGGGGTGACCGCGCCCCCCGGGAAGAAGATGGGCCACGCGGGCGCCATCGTCTCGGGCGGAAAGGGCACGGCCGAGGCGAAGATCGAAGCGCTGCGCGACGCCGGCTGTCGGGTCGCCCAGAACCCCACCGAGATCGGCGGACTCGTCGAAGAGGTCGTCGCCTCCCTCTGACCCACCCTTCGTTCGTGTGTGCGTATGGCGTCGCGCATAGCGCGACGCCATACGCA